>CAZEJZ010000274.1:0-4745 GCA_964512415.1 uncultured Opitutaceae bacterium | reverse complement strand
AGCGGGCCCGTGCGCAGCGGACCCGCCTCCCGCCAGAGCCGGAGAAACAGGCCCGCGTCCACCACGGTCACCAGGGCCGCCGCCCGCGCCACGCCGCCCAGCGAACGGCCGAAGGGATTGCGCTGGGTGAAAAGGCGCGCGATCGCCTTCGGCTCCGCGACCCCGGTCGTCTCCACCAGGATGCGGTCATACGGCCGCCCCTCCGGCCCGCCCGGACGCCCCGTGAGCGCAAGCCGGACCAGAGACTCCGCGAGATCGTCCCGGCTCGAACAACAGACGCAGCCATTGCCAAGCTCCACCACCGGCGGAGCATCCACCCCCGCCACCGCCTCTGCCCGCACCGCGACCTGCCGCGCGTCGATGTTCACCGCCGCCACGTCGTTCACGACCAACGCCCAGCGCTCCCCCTCAGTCTGGCCAAGCAGGTGATTGAGCAGCGTCGTCTTTCCCGCCCCGAGGAACCCGCAGAGAATGGTGACGGGGGGTCGGGGATCGGACTCCATGGTAGGCCTTGCCGCCAAGAGGACCGGTGGAACCACTCAGCCACCCGCGAACACAGGCCGGAAGCCCGCCGCCGCCAACACCTCGGCCACCGCTTCACGCTGGTCGCCCTGGATCTCGATCCGTCCTTCCTTGACCGTCCCCCCCGTGCCGCAGCGCTTCTGCATGCGACGCGCCAGGTCTTCCTTCTCCGCCAGACCGATGCCCGTGAATCCCTGCACCACGGTCACCGTCTTGCCGCCACGGCCCGCCGTGCTGCGAACGATGTCGACGCGCCCGCGATTCTTCACCGTATCACCGCGGGAGCCCGCGACCGACCCCGGTGGCGCCAACGCAGCGGGACTCGTGGGCGACGCCTTGCCCGCAGTCGCCCCAGAGGGAGCAACCAGCTTGTCGAAGGGGTTTTGCGACAGTGACTGCCCCCCATCCGTGGAAAGCTTTCCTTTTGTCATCGATCGGCAGAACGACGCGGCGCACACGACCCGGCCGGAATCCCCGAATCCCCTCCCAACCAAGCCAATGCCTTCGCATAGCTCCGGCCCTCCAAATAGTGAATCAATTGCGGGTGAAGTTTTCCCCGCCCGGCCACAAGTTGAGCGTCGAGGGTCTCCAAGCTCGAAACGATCGACGCAGCATCAGAAGAATTAATGCCGCCGAGCAGCCGGATTAGAGTCTCTTTGATCTGGGTCTCCATGGGAGGATACTCCTCATCTAATGACGAACTCTAATGAGTGTAAGCGAGCTTTCAATCGGGTGGTGAGGCGGGAGCGTGACTTGCCAGCCGTCCGGGGAACGCCAACGTTTCGGGAGTCCATGTCTCAATGGCTTACGGCGATCCCTCGTCAGTACCGATGAGACTGGGCCCGTCAACCCTCCTTCCCGTCCATGAATTCCCTCTCCCTGCCCACCCGGGCCAACGCCGACGTCATCGACGCGGCCTACGCGGCCTGGCTGCAGGATCCCCAATCCGTCGACGCCACGTGGAATGCCTTCTTTCACGGCTTCTCCCTCGCCGCAGGGGCGTCTCCTTCCTCCGCCGGCAAGGCCGGTTCGGCCCCGGCCGGCACCGCCGCGGGCGCATCGGTCTCGGCTGACGACGCGCTCAAGCAGTCGCAGGTCGACAGCCTGATCTACCATTACCGCTCCATCGGTCACATCGATGCGCACCTCGACCCGCTGTCCGCCCCGCCGGAACCGTCGCCGCGCCTTGCCCTGAAGGAGTTTGGGCTGCGGGAAGCGGACCTCGACCGTTCGTTCGATGCCGGCCACTACCTCCACGGGGGACGGATCACGCTGCGGGATCTGGTCGCCAGCCTGCGCCAGACGTACTGCGGGCGGATTGGCGTCGAGTACACGCACATCCAGGACACCGAGGTGCGGCGCTGGCTGCAGGACCGGATGGAGCCGACCCGGAACCAGCCATCGTTCTCCAAGGACCAGAAGACGCGCATCCTGCGCCGCCTGCACAAGGCCGAGCTGTTCGAGCGGTTCCTGCACACCAAGTACGTGGGCCAGAAGCGCTTCTCGCTCGAGGGAGGCGAGACGTTCATCGCCGCGCTCGACTCGATCGTCGAGGGCTCGCCCGCCGTCGGGGTCGAGGAAATCGTCATGGGCATGGCCCACCGCGGCCGGCTCAATGTCTTGACCTCGATCCTACGCAAGCCGTTCGAGGTTCTGTTCGAGCAGTTCTCGGAGAACTACATCCCCGAGACGGTCGCCGGCGACGGTGACGTGAAGTACCATCTCGGATACGAATCCGTCCTCGATACGGCCTCCGGCGCGAAGGTCGAAGTCCGGCTGGCCTCCAATCCGTCGCACCTCGAGATCGTCAACCCGGTGGTCGAGGGCAAGGCCCGCGCCCGCCAGCGGATCCGCGGCGACACCGAGCGGCGGCGCGTGCTCCCCCTGCTCGTGCACGGTGACGCCGCCTTCGCCGGCCAGGGGGTGGTCGCGGAGACGCTCAACTTCTCGCAGCTGCCGGGCTATGCCACGGGCGGCACGCTGCACATCGTGATCAACAACCAGATCGGCTTCACCACGCTGCCGAGCGACGCCCGGTCCACGCACTACTGCACGGACGTGGCGAAGATGATCGAGGCACCCATCTTCCACGTGAACGGCGACGACCCCGAGGCCGTCTGCATGGTGGCGCTCCTCGCCCTCGAGTTCCGCGTGAAGTTCCGCCGCGATGTCGTGATCGACATGGTGTGCTTCCGTCGCCACGGGCACAACGAGGCCGACGAACCCGCCTTCACCCAGCCGGTCCTCTACCGCAAGATCGCCTCCCACCCGCTCGTCTCGACGCTCTACACCGAGAAGCTGATCCGCGAGGGCAGCCTGACGCCCTCGGAATGCGACGCCATCAAGGCCGAGTACCTCGCCGCGCTGGAGGCCCACCTCGAGAAGGCCAAGAAGCGCGAGGCGGAGAAGAGCGCGCGCCGCAAGGCGAAGGCCGCCGACCCGCAGGCGCGCTTCGCCGGATCCAACGCCATCTTCCAGCCCGCCTACTCCCACGCCCCGGTCCCCACCGGCGTTTCGCTGGAGCTCGTCACCAAGGCCATCACGGGCCTCACCACCCTGCCCGAGGGCTTCAAGGTGAACCCGAAGATCCGCCGGTTCCTCGACGGACGCATCCAGGCGCTGCGCGACGGCGGTCCGGTCGACTGGTCCCTCGGCGAGGCCCTCGCCCACGCGACGCTGCTGCTCGAGGGCACGCCGGTGCGGCTGAGCGGACAGGACTGCGAACGCGGCACGTTCAGCCACCGGCACGCCGTGCTGCACGACTACGAGACGCGCGCGCGTCACACGCCGCTGAACCACCTCGATCCAGCGAAGCAGGCCCGCTTCTGCGTCTACAATTCCCTGCTGTCCGAGGCCGCCGTGCTCGGCTTCGACTACGGCTACTCGCTCGACTACCCGCAGATGCTGATCATGTGGGAGGCCCAGTTCGGCGACTTCGCCAACGGTGCCCAGGTGGTGATCGACCAATTCCTCGTCAGCGGCGAATCGAAGTGGCAGCGCACCTCGGGCATCGTCCTGCTGCTGCCGCACGGCTACGAGGGCCAGGGTCCGGAGCACTCCTCCGCGCGCCTCGAACGCTTCCTCCAGCTCTGCGCCGAGGACAACCTGCAGGTGGCGAACGTCACCACGCCCGCGAACTTCTTCCACCTGCTGCGACGCCAGATGAAGCGCGACTTCCGCAAGCCGCTCGTGGTGATGTCGCCAAAGTCCCTGCTGCGCCACCCGGCTGCGGTCTCGCGACTCGATGAGTTCACCACCGGATCATTCCAAGAGATCCTCGAGGATCCGGCCGCGCCGCGCGAGCCGAAGCGTGTGCTGCTGTGCTCGGGCAAGGTCTACTACGATCTGATCGACTACCGCGAGAAGCAGGGCATCACCGACACCACGATCATCCGCATCGAGCAGCTCTACCCGCTGCACACCGAGCGTCTCCAGACGATCGCAGCGCGTCACGCCAAGAGCCGCGTGGTCTGGGTGCAGGAGGAGCCGCAGAACATGGGTGCCTGGTGGCACCTCGCCCCTCAGCTGGAAACGCTCTTCGGCCGCAAGCCGACCTACGCCGGCCGCGACGCCGCCGCCTCGCCCGCGGTGGGCGCACTCGCCATGCACCGCCTCGAACTCGCCGACCTTCTCAAGTCCGCCTTCACCGCCTAACCGTCCGCCTCCGCTCCACCCTTCTCCCCTCCCGTCATGGCTCTCATCGAAGTCAAAATCCCGCCGCTGGGCGAATCCATCAGCTCCGGCATCCTCGCCAAGTGGCACGTCGCCGACGGTGACGTCGTCCGCAAGGACCAACCGCTCTTCGAATTGGAGACCGACAAGATCACGTCCGAGGGCACCGCTGAGGTCGCCGGGCGCATCACGCTGCGCGTGACCCCGGGTTCGGAAGTGAAGATCGGTCAGGTCGTCGCCACGATCGACACCGCAGCCTCCGCTCCCGCCCCGGCGGCCGCGCCCGCACCCGCCGTCGCCACACCGACCAGCGCCGCGGCCCCGAAGGCGCCCGCCGCCCCGCTCTCGCCGGCCGCGCGCCGCGTAGCGGAGGAAACCGGCGTCGATCCCGCATCCGTCCCCGGCTCCGGCAAGGGTGGAAGGGTCACCAAGGGCGACCTGCTCGCCGCCGCCGCAGTCGCCGCCGCCGCACCGCCCAGCGTGAGCACGCCTCCCGCGGCCCCCGCCCCCCCCCCCCCCCCCCCCCCCCCCCCCCCCCCCCCCCCCCCCCC
>CAZEJZ010000273.1:0-4763 GCA_964512415.1 uncultured Opitutaceae bacterium | reverse complement strand
ACGGCGTGGAGCTGGCGCGGGAGCGGTTGCTCGGTGGCGCGGTGCGCGACAAGATCGCGGCAACGCGGGAGTTCTACGCGGCCTGACATGACGCGGCGCTATTTTGGCACCGACGGGATTCGCGGGCCGGTGGGGGGGCCTCTGATCAACCCCGAGTTCGCGGCGCGGCTCGGGGCGGCCGCCGCGGCCTGGGCGGGTGGCTCGGGGCTGGCGGTCATCGGTCGCGACACGCGGGCTTCAGGAGTGGCGATCGAGGCCGCCGTCGCACAGGGGCTGGCCGCCGTCGGGATGCAGGTGGTCTCGCTCGGTGTCTTGCCCACGCCGGCGATTGCCCGAGCGGTGCGCGACCGGATGGCAACCTTGGGCGTGGTGATCACGGCCTCCCACAACCCGGCGGCCGACAACGGCGTGAAGTTCTTCGGGCCCGGCGGCGCCAAGCTCGATGACGCGGCGGAGTCGGCCATCGAGGATCGGCTACCCCCCGGCCCCGTGCGCGTCGCGGAGGCCCGTTGGGTGCAGGATGACACCGCCCTGAGCGACTACGTCGAGGCGATGGCGCGCGTGCTGCCGCCGGGTACGTTGAAGGGATGGCGGATCGCGCTGGACTTGGCAAACGGGGCGACGGTGGTTTCGAGTCCGGAGGTCCTCCGTCGGCTGGGAGCGGAGCTGGACTTGCTGGGTGCATCGCCGGATGGGTCCAACATCAACGACGGCGTCGGCAGCGAACATCCCGAGGCGCTTGCGGCTCGGGTGCGGGCCACGGGCTCTCGACTCGGCATCGCTCACGACGGTGACGGAGACCGCTGCGTCGTGTGTGATGAGGCGGGCGCGGTCCTCGACGGTGATGAGGTCCTGACGATCCTCGGGCTGCATGCGTTGCGCACGGGCCGTCTGGTCAACCGGGAACTGGTGATCACAGTTCAGAGCAACCTGGGCGTCGACGAGGCCATCCGGGCCGCCGGTGGGACCGTCTTTCGCACCTCGGTGGGCGACCGCTATGTCCTTGAGCGCATGCGCGCTTCGGGTGCTTCGCTCGGCGGTGAGTCGAGCGGGCATGTCGTCTGCGCGGATCTGGCGATGACCGGGGACGGACTCGCCACGGCGCTGCGGATTCTTGCGGTGATGCGGGACACGGGTGCTCCGCTGTCCGAGCTGCGCCGCCAACTGCGCCGCTTTCCCCAAGTGACCCGCAACGTCGTGGTGCGGGAGCGGCGTCCGCTTGCGACCTGCCCACGCCTCGCGACGGAAATCGCCGCGCTCGAACGCGAGTTGGCGGGTGCGGGCCGGGTGCTCGTGCGTTACTCGGGAACGGAGCCCAAGCTCCGCTTGCTGGTGGAGGCACGCGACGAGGTCACGGCGCGCCGCGGCCTCGATCGGCTTGAGTCGGCGGCGCGGACCGATCTTTCCCTCCCTCCCGCCGAGCGCTAGGCTCCACCCATGATTGCTGGAATCCGGCTCAAGGTTTGCGGACTGACCTCGCTCGTGGACGCGGAGGCGGCGGATGCCATCGGGGCGGATTACCTCGGATTCATCCTCTATCCCAAGTCGCCGCGGCACGTGACCTTGGCGCAGTTTACCGCGATGATCGCGCGGCTCCCTCCGGGGCGCCGACCCGTCGCGGTGATGGTGGAGCCTTCGCCGGCGGAGGTGGCGGCGGCGGTCGGGGCGGGCTTTGCGGCGGTGCAGGTGCATTTCCGCGAGGAGACTCCCCTTGAGCAGGTGCGCGCGTGGAGTCAGGAAGCCGGACCGGAGCGCCTCTGGCTGGCGCCCAAGCTTCCGCCGGGCCATGGGATCGCTGCTGAGTGGTTGCCGCTGGCGCGTACGTTCCTGATTGATACGTTCCACGCCGCCGGGTTCGGCGGTTCGGGCCAGACCGGAGACTGGGAGGCGTATGCGCGTCTCAGGATAGCGCATCCGGATCACCATTGGATTCTCGCCGGTGGCCTCAAGCCGGAGAACATCGCGGAGGCGCTTCGCCGCTCGGGTGCGCGTTGGGTCGACGTGAACAGCGGCGTGGAATCGGCCCCGGGCGTGAAGGATGCCGTCAAGCTCCGGGCGTGCGCGGAGGCCGTCCGCGCCGCAGCGTCGGCTCAGCGCTGAGGCAGCAGCGCACGCGGCCGATTGGCCGGGCCGGGCTTGGGAGCGGGCAGCGTCCGCAGGTACGCGGCGGCCTGAGCTTCCGGCGCGGCGTACTCGCGTTCGCCGGCGCGATTGTGGAACTCATCGGGATCGTCGGCGTGCCAGTAGAATTCGCGCCCGGCGCGACCCTCGTCCCACTCCGTGTAGCGCCAGAGGGGTCCGATGATCGTCCGCGCCATGACGTCGCTTCGAGTGTTCACGTCGTAGTGAAAGACCAGGCTGGCCGCGGGACGTGGGGCAGGGGCGGACGCGGAGGAGAAGGTGTCGACGAGCGAGCGGCCGTCGAGTCCCTCGGGCGCGGGGAGCCCGCAGACCGCGGCCAGCGTCGGATAGAGGTCCAGCAGTTCGACTGGCTGCGTCACCACCTTCCCGGCGGGAAGATCGCCGCCGGCGAGAATGAACGGCACGCGCGTGGAGGCTCCGAAGGCCGACAGCTTGGCCCAGAGACCCGCGTGGTCGCCGAGGTGGAAGCCGTTGTCGGAGACCAGCGCCACCACGGTGGACGACCAGAGATCCTTGCGGTCGAGTTCGTCGAGCAGTTCACCGAGGAGCGAATCGATGAACGAGATGCAGGCGTAGTAGCCCCGGAGCGCCTCGGTCCGTGAATCCGGCGGAGCAAAGCCGCTCAACTCGGTCTGGAGCGCGATGGCGGGTACGCCGCGCAAGGCCGGTTCGGCGGGACGCTGGAGCTTTTCATCGGGGTAGAGGGCAAAGAACCGCGCCGGGGCGGTCCAGGGTAAGTGGGGCTTGTGGAAGCCGAGCGCGAGGAACCACGGCGATTCCTGGGTCCGCGGTGAGCGGAGATGGGCGAGGATGGTGCGCGTGTTGATGCGGTCACGCGTGTTCGCGCCCTCGGACGAAAGCGGGCGCCCGGAAGGCCGGCCATCTCCGCCGCCGTAGCGGGCGTCGAGCGCGGCGCGTTCCTCCGGGTCCTCGGTGGGATTGTCCTGGTAGACGTCCCACGAGGTCGCGTCGTTGGTCGCGCGATTGTGGAAGACCTTGCCGGCTCCGGCCGTGAAGTAGCCGGCCTGACGGAAGAACTGTGGCAGAAGAACGGCCTCGGGAAGCGCAGTGCGCGCGGGAGTGGTGAGGACATAGACGCCGGTGGACTCCGGGCGCCGTCCGCTCAGGAACGAGACGCGACTCGGATTGCACAGCGGATACTGACAGTGCGCCTGGTCGAAGCGGACGCCGCGGCGGGCAAGTCGGTCGATGTTGGGGGACTGCACGACGGGGTGCCCGTAGGCACCGAGGTCGGTGTTGAGGTCGTCAACGACGATGAGGAGGACGTTCCGCGTCGCCGGCGTCTGGTTCGGGGTGCTGGCGCCCGCGGCGGGGTCTGCGGCGAGCAGGTCCGCGGCCGAAAGCAGCGTCAGCGCGGCAGCGGTCGATCGAAGGAGGTGGAGGCGCACGGGCGAGGCCGGTCAGGACTTGCGCGGTTCAGGCAAGGCGCCCCTCCAGCCGCGGCGCCAGTCGGCGAGCAGCTTCTCCTGCAACTCACGCATTTCGGGACGCCCGGCCAGGTTGTCGTTCTCCTGCGGATCCTTCGCGTGGTCGTAGAGCTCGATGGACTTGATTTGATCGGGTTGCTCGCGGGCGACCCAGACCGTGAGCCGGTGCTGGTCGGTGCGCATCGAGTAGCCCATGAGGCGGCTCTCCTTCACGTTGCGCGGGTACTGTGAAAACGCGGCGGACTTCCACGGGCGGTCGGGGTTCTCGAGGAGAGGGCGGAGACTGACGCCCTCGACGTGGGACGGAATGGGCAGGCCGGCGAGATCGGCGAGCGTGGGGTAGATGTCGACAAACTCCACCAGAGCACGGGAGGGTCGTCCGCTGCCCCGCGCCTGGGGTGCGGCGATGATCAGGGGGGCGTTGGTGTCGTTTTCGGTGTTGCTGTGTTTGCACCACGCATCGTGCTCACCGAGCTTCCAGCCGTGGTCGCCCCAGAGGACCACGATCGTGTTGTCGGCGATTCCGAGGCGATCCAGTTCGTCGAGCAACCGTCCGATCTGCGCGTCGGTGTAACTGATCGCGGCATAGTAGCCGTGCTTCAGCTGGCGGGCCAGGTCGTCGGGAATCGAGCCCTCGGGAATCCCGTGGTAGGCGCGCATCTCGCTTCCGGGGAGGATTGCGTAGTCGGGTGCGCCGCGGGGACGGAAGCGATTGGTGGCGAGGGGAATCGCGTTGGGGTCGTAGAGATCCCAGTATTTCTTCGGCGAGACGAAGGGAAGGTGGGGCTTCACGAAGCCGACCGCGAGGAAGAAGGGCTGGTTCGTCTTCGTGAGTTCGCGGAGCCGGTCGATCGCGAACGCCGCGACCTTGCCGTCCTGGAACGTGTCATCCGGCACGTCGGCGCCTTCGAAGGCCGGTCCGCGCGAGTTGCGTCGGGAGGACGGCGCGCCGGCGGCCGCGGCGCCTTCTCCCGTTTCCTTCGCGGCGGCCGCTTTGCGCCGCGCCTTGCGTCCCGGGCCGGAGCCGTCGCCGTCCTCGTCGGTCGCGTATTGCCGCTGGTGCAGGGCGAGGTTCTCGGCCAGCGCGTACGCCGGTGCTTTGGGCGTCTGCCATGGGGTGGACCAAGTGGCGGCATCGTCGTAGCCGCCGTGATAGATCTTCCCGGTCCCCTG
>CAZEJZ010000272.1:0-4767 GCA_964512415.1 uncultured Opitutaceae bacterium | reverse complement strand
ATGGTGATGTTCGCATCGGCCTGGATGTCGGCGGCGGTGACGGGACCATCGCGGTTCACCTTGATCTGAAGCGTGATCGGCTCGCGTTTCTGGGAGACGATGAGGACCTTCTTGAGGTTGAGGACGATGTCGGTGACATCCTCGACCACGCCATCGACGCTCTGGAACTCATGGTTCACGCCGTCGATGCGGATGGAGGAGATGGCGGAGCCCTCGATGGAGCTCAGCAGGACGCGCCGGAGGGAATTACCGACGGTGTGGCCGTAGCCGGCTTCGAACGGCTCGGCGATGAACTTGGCATAGGTGGCGGTGGCGCCTTCCTCGACTTTGGTGAGCTTGTTCGGGAGTTCGAACTTTCCGAGGCGTTTGGGCATGGCGGGGAGCGGGTGAGGGATGGAGGTGGGTTCGGTCGCGGGCGTGCGTGGCGGCGGAGCGGCGGCTGCGCCCGTTGACCGTGGCCAGGTTAGAAGCGTGAGTAGAACTCGACGATCAACTGCTCGTTGATCGTGGGGTCCATCTCCTCGCGCGTCGGCAGGCGGTTGACGACTGCCTTGAAGTTCTCGGCGTTGAGCGTGAGCCAGCCGGGGACGTTGCGCATCCGGTTCTCCTCGAGATTGCGGGTCGCGATCTGGCGGGAGCTCGGCGTGTTCTTGATCTCGATCTCCTCGCCGGCGCGGACGTTGTAGCTCGCGATGTCGACCTTGTGGCCGTTCACCCGGACGTGGCCGTGATTGACCATCTGGCGGGCGGCGGCGCGGCTCTTGGCGAATCCAAGCAGGTAAACCACGCTGTCGAGGCGGGTTTCAAGCAACTGGAGGAAACGCTCGCCGGTGACGCCGCGTTCGCTCTTCGCGATCTCGAAGACGCGACGGAACTGACGCTCGAGCAGACCGTAGATGTAACGGAGCTTCTGCTTCTCGTTCAGACCGACGGCGTACTCGGAGAGCTTGCGGCGGTTTTTTGGACCGTGCTGGCCGGGGGGGAAAGGACGACGCTCGTACGCCTTGGTCGCGCCGAAAATCGGCTGACCGAAACGACGACTCATGCGGGTGGTAGGACCTGTGTAGCGGGCCATGATGAACCTGGGCTTTAAAAGGATGGAAAGGAGGGTGGAGACCGCTCGCTTAGACGCGGCGGCGCTTGCGCGGACGGCAGCCGTTGTGCGGGATCGGCGTCACGTCGACGATCGACGTGATCTCGAGCCCGATGGCTTGGAGGGCGCGGACGGCGCTGTCACGTCCGAGGCCGGGGCCGGAGACGCGGATGACGACATCCTTGAGACCATGGGACATCGCGTTGCGCGCGGCATCCTGGGCGACGACCTGGGCGGCGTAGGCGGTGGACTTGCGGGAACCGCGGAAGTTGCACTTGCCGGCGCTCGACCAGGCGATCACCTGACCCTTGAGGTCGGTGATCGAGACGATCGTGTTGTTGAAGGAGGCGAGGACGTTGACGAAGCCCGTGGTGACGTTCTTCGAGCCCTTGGCCTTGCGGATCTTGATCGCTCCGAGTTCCTCCTTGAGGAGTTCCTCGGCGGTCGGCTGACGGGCGACTCCGCCCACCAGTTCAACCGGCTTGGCGGGGGCGGCAGCGGCACCCTCCGCCGCGGGAGCGGCAGCCGGGGCAGCGGCGTCAGCGGCCGGAGCAGCGGACTTCGCGCCCTTGGCGGGCTTCTTCTCGGCGGGCGCGGCACCCTCGGGGGCACCGGCGGGCTTCGGGGACTTCTCCTTGGCGGGACCTGACTTTTCTTCGGCCATGACGGTAAATTATTCCTTGGCTTTGGTGACACCCACGGTCTTGCGCGGACCCTTGCGAGTACGGGCATTCGTGCTGGTGCGCTGGCCGCGCACCGGGAGGCTGCGGCGATGGCGAATGCCGCGGTAGCAATTGATCGCCTGCAGGCGCTTCAAGTTGGCCGCGAGTTCGCGACGGAGATCGCCCTCCACCACCCACTTGTGCTCGGTGATGATGTTGAGGATCTTGTTCAGATGCTCCTCGGTCAGTTCCTGCGCACGCAGGTTCGGATCGATCCCTGCTTCCTGCAGGATCTGATCAGCGCGCACCGGACCGATGCCGTAGATGTAACGGAGCGAGTAAGAAACTTTCTTCTTCGCGGGGATTTCAACGCCGAGGAGACGAGGCATGATGGACTGGGTTGTTGGTGTGTGAGAGGGATGGAAACGAAACGGAAAAGGAAATGGGCGGCACGACTCAAGCGGCGTGCAGCGGAAACAAGGAGGTCGTCGGCCGCGTGAGGATTTCAGGGCCGGCTTCTGTCGTGAGCACAGTGTGTTCGAAATGGGCGGAGGCGGCGCCATCGGCGGTCACCACCGTCCAACCGTCCGCGAGGACCTTGGTGCGGTAGCCGCCGAGGTTCACCATCGGCTCGATCGCGAGCGTCATTCCCGGGAGGATCCGGTCGCGCACTTCGCGGCCGAAATTCGGAATCTGCGGCTCCTCGTGCATCGCTAGGCCGACCCCGTGGCCGACCATGTCGCGCACCACGCTAAAGCCGTGGGCCTCGACGTGGCGCTGGACCGCCTGCGAGATGTCCGCGATGCGATTCCCCACCTTCGCCTGATCAATGGCGAGCCGCAGGGACTGTTCGGTGACGGCGAGGAGCTCTTGGATGCGCGGGGCGACGGTCCCTACCGGATAGGTGGCGGCGTTATCGCCGACGACGCCGTTGTAGGCGACGACCACATCGATCGCGACGACATCGCCGTCGCGCAGGATGCGGCGGAACGAAGGGATGCCATGCACCACTTCCTCGTTCACCGAGATACAGGTATGCGCCGGATAGCGCCGAGAGCCCACTTGGTAACCGTAGCAGGCGCTCTTCGCGCCTCGTTTCGCGATCGCATCGCGCCCCGCCTCCTCCAGATCTTGCGTGCTGATTCCAGGCCGGACGAGCGCTCTCAGTTCCTGCAGCACATCGGCCGCAATCGCGCATGCTTCACGCATCCGCGCAATCTGACGCTCGTTCTTGATCGGGATCATCGCGACGGGGAACCAACTAGGGAAACCAGCGGGACTCCCATGCGACAGTAGTGCTCGGCGATGTCACTCCGGCAGGAGCGGTCGTCGCCAAGGAGAACGGCATCCAGCGCCTCATCGCGCGCTTCGAGCCATTCATCGAGGATCATTGCCTGGAGCAACGTAGCCGGGAATCCCTGCAACAGGAAACCCGCATCGGGTTTGCGCGTCCAGAACCAGCGCCGCATCGCGGCGACGGTGTCTCCCTTGCCGACCGACCGGCCGGTAGGAGCGGAACGCGAAATCCCCGGGCTCAGCAACGAGACCGGAGAGACGTGCTCAATAAAGTTCAAAGAACGAAGACCGGAATCATGGTCTGGGAGGGTCGAGCCAAGGACCACAAGCTTGGACTTGGCACCGAACTCCGAAACCACGAGGGGGGTAGACCCTAGGCTCACAGCCAGCCGAGTAAAGCCTATTTTCCCATGAACTGACGATAGGCCCAGATCACCACACCAAGCAGGAAAAGACCAGCCAGCGGCACCACCAACTTCATCACCGCATCCGAACTGAGCGCATCCGAGGTGGGACTCTGCATGCCCGGACTGCGGGCCCGGATGCGACCCTTCTTCAGGAAGCCATCATAATGGCGCTGAAGCAGGAAAGTCTCGATCTGCCGCATGGTGTCGAGGACCACACCGACGGTGATGAGCATTCCGGTGCCGCCGAAGAAGATCGCGATGCGCTGCGGGACATTCAGTTCGAACAGCAACACGTCCGGCATCACCGCGATCACCGTCAGGAAGATCGCACCGGCCAGCGTCAGCCGGGTCATGATGAAGTCCAGGAATTGCGCCGTAGGATCACCCGGGCGAACCCCAGGAATGTAGCCGCCGTACTTCTTCAAATCGTCGGCGATCTGGATCGGCTTGAACATCACCGAGACCCAGAAGTAGCTGAAGAAAAGGATCAGGAAGACCATGATCGTGTAGTACGACCAGTGTCCGCGGAGGAGGTTGTTGGAGAACTCGACCATCCACTTCCAATTCATCGCGGCCCCGAGCTGCGCGAAAATCTGCTGTGGAAAGAGCAGGATGGCGCTGGCGAAGATGACGGGCATGACGCCCGAGTAATTCACCTTCAGCGGTAGAAAAGAGCTCTGCCCGCCCATCACCTTGTTGCCGACGACACGCTTGGCGTACTGGACCGGGATCTTCCGCTGGCCTTGGACGACCATGATGATCCCCATGGTGACGGTGATGAACAACCCCACCATGATGATCGCTTGGGGCAGACCGAGGCGGGCCACACCCACCGGGGCAAAGAAGAGTTGGTAGGTCGCGGCGGCGGCGCCGGGAATATCGGCCAAGATACCCACCGTAATGAGCAGCGAAACACCGTTGCCGATACCGCGCTGGGTAATCTGTTCTCCGAGCCACATCAGCATGAGCGTGCCCGCCGTCATGAAGATGACAGACGTCACGAGGAACCATCCCTTGCTGACGATCACGATCGAGCCGTACTGGTTGATGTCGTACCCGGGGAAGAGACGACCGGGATTTTCAAGCGCGAGGATGAGCAGCGTGCCTTGGATCAAACAGATCAGGACCGTCGCGTATCGCGTGTACTGGGTGAGCTTCTGCCGGCCTACATCGCCCTCTTGCTGGAGACGGCTGAGGCTCGGAATCACAGCGGTCATCAACTGAAAGATGATGGACGCGCTGATGTAGGGCATGATGCCCAGCGCGAAGACCGCACCCTTCACGAGGGCGCCACCCGTGCACATGTTGT
>CAZEJZ010000271.1:0-4771 GCA_964512415.1 uncultured Opitutaceae bacterium | reverse complement strand
GATCCACCGGTACACGCAGGGTCAGGCGCATCCCGAGCGCTTGCGGCGGCTCGAGTGGCTCGGGTCCGAAGGCTGGGACCTGTGGTATAACCTGTACCAAGGCCGAGCCGTATACGAAGACGTCCTCGAATTCCTCAAGGCGAAGCGGGTGGAGGATTGGGAGAAGACGGAGGGCGACCGCCTGCTCCTCGGCAATCACGATGACGGCCTGCTGGACACCGACGACCTGCCTCCATTGCTGCTCGACCGCCTCCGGGCGACGGCGCAGGAGTTGGCGGCCAAGGGACTCCTCGCGGGGCAGGGCGTGGTGACGCCGGGGCAGATCGACATCCCCCCCAGCATCGACCCCGCCGTGGCGCAGTGGGAGGTGCAGACCCTCGCGTTGCTGCGCCGGTTGGTGACGCCGGATCCGGCGAGCCGCGTCACGGAACGCGCGCCGGTGCTGTCGCACCTGCCGATCCTGAACGGCGGCGACCGCCGCGGCGTGCTCCGCAGCCTGTGGAATCCCATCGTGGCCGAGAACGAGTGGACGAGCTGGCGCTCGAAGCCCGCGGGCTCGGTGTCGGTTTACCTGGACGTGAGCGGATCGATGAACAGCGAACTCGAACGCCTCACGCGGCTCCTGCACCGCTTCAACCGCTACCTCCGCCGTCCCTTCCACGCGTTTGCGGACACGGTGGAGCCGGCCCGGATCGAGCAAGGCCGGCTGATCACGAAGACAACCGGCGGCACCACGCTGGCCTGCGTCTTCGACCACCTCCGCCGGACCCGTCCCACGAAGGCCCTGGTGATCACGGACGGCTTCGTGGAGAACCTGCCCCGGGACCGAGCCCGCGTCGACGGCGTGAGCGTGCACTTTCTACTTTCGGCGGGCGGCTCCGACCGGATCCTGCGCGACTACCCGCACCCGATCTCGCGGCTGGAGCCCCTGCCCGCCGCGCTGGCGAACCGCGGATGACCTCGCTGTGTCCATGAAGAACCACCGAAACGCGCCGCGCGACGGAGCCTCCACGTTGAACCTCGCGAATTGGCCCCACGATCACCCAAACTCCCTACCCGCTGAACCGGACATGCCTGACCTCAGTCTTCCCGCTGCGTTTTTCGAAACGTACTTTTGGACCGACTCGAAGGAGCCGCTGCCCGAGCGGTTCATTGTCGTGACGGCGTGCAATCCTGACGGCGTGATCGCACCGAAGCAGTGGAGCGACGACGCCGACGCCCGGCTGCGAGCAGAACTCACGCGGGACGGGCACTGCCACTTCCGCGTGACGGGCGGGGCCCGCGACCGAAGCCACCTTGAGCCTGGCTGGGGCATCGCGGTGGACGCCCCGGCGCCGCAAGGTCCCCGCCTCTCGATCGCCTACCGCCAGCTCGCGTTCTTCTGGATCGCCGACGGCACGGTCTGGCTGGTGGACACCCCGACCGGCCGGCAGACCCGCGTCGCCCCCTGGTCGGAGCGGTTCGTCGTTGCCCTGGTCGATTGAACGGCCACATCCGGCGAGGGTCAGGCTTTGTCGTTTGTTCGACTGGGCAAACACACACCCGACCACCGGTCCAACCAAGAGCCGCCGCACGCTGCGCACTCACGACAAAGGACAAAGCCTGACCCTCCCCGGGAGCGTCCCGCGTCGGGATTCGGTCTTGCTGGAATGCCGGCGGCGGACTGCACTCCCCCCATGCTCCGACGCGTCCTCGCTCCCCTGCCGCTCCCGTCTTGGTGGATGGACGCGGTCGTGACGCTTCCTCGGTTCTGCGTCGGCTACTGGCTCGCGACCCGATTCGGCTGGAGCAAGTTTCCGCCTCCGGAATGGTTCGTTTCTGACGTCGGCAAGCTGGGGTTCCCCGTGCCGGTGGTTTTTGCGTGGGCGGCGGTGATGGCCGAGGTCGTGGGCGGAGTGGCGCTCGCGGCGGGGCTCGCGACCCGCATCGCCGGGGCTACCATCGCCGTCACGATGCTCGTCGCCGCACTCGTGCAGAAGGCCGACGCATCACTCTGGGAGAAACTCCCGTCGCTCGGATTCCTGTGGGTCGCCCTGTACGCGATCGTTCTTGGATCCGGGCGCTTCGGACTCGATTACCTGCTCTTCAATCGCAGCGCACCCGCCAGCGCGTGAGCGGCGACGGCCATCAAGGGAGTGCTGGAGACGGAACCCGCCGGAAGATCAGGCCGCCGATGAACGAGGGTATGAGGATGAACCTCCGGTAGCGAACTACTCGTCCACCGCCTCAGTGAAGACCCACCTGCAGATGCGGCGCACGCACGAGGGGATGATCACGTTTGCGGCACCGCTCGGCGCCGCAGCCGATGACGTCGCGCGTCTCGGCAATCGGCTGAACCGTGGAACATGACTGACCGCTTGAACACGGAGTCTGCGACGGGTGCTCCGGAGGTCGGCCGACGCAATGGGCCCGCCTGGTGGCTGGCGGCGGCGACCGTTCTCCTACTCGGTTTCGGGCTGCGGTATGCGTATTACTGGGAGGGATACAGTCATCCCGATGAGGTCATCACCGTCGAGGTCGTCGGGCACATGCGGCGCTCAGGAGACTGGGACACGAACTGGGTCAAGGCAGCGAACCTCCCGGCTGAATTTCGGTACAATCAGTACAACTTTTCGTCGCACCTGTATGCGACCTACTTTTTCTACCGTCTCGTCAAACTGATTCCCGGCACGGAGGAATTCCGTGGGCGGGAAGGCGGGTTCTGGGTGTACCGGTTGTTCTCGGTGGTGATGGCGACGGGGGCGCTCGGGCTCACGATCATGCTGGCCCGGCGGGCCGGCGGAGGCGGCGTGGCGCTTCTGGCGGGGGGAGTCACGGCGGTCGCGGTGCAACTCGTGCAGGACGCGCACTACTCGCGGCCCGATGCGTTCGTCACGGCCCTGACGGTGGCGGCGGTGGCGCTGAGCTGGCCGACATCGCGGCTGCGGGGCGCGGCGGTGGCGGGCGGGGCATTCCTTCTTGGGGTACTCGTGGCCTGCAAGGTCTCGCTCTTGCTGCTCGCGTGGCTGCCGCTGGTGCCGCTGCTCGCGGCGGTGGAGACTCCCCGACGCCGTCTCGGCGTGGCGGCGGCCGCCCTCTTGGCGATGTCCGCGGGTTTCGCATGCGGAGCACCCGGAGCGGTCGCCCAGCCGGGAGTGTTTCTCCATGGAGTATCGCAGCTCATGGGACAGTACTCCGGCGTGCACCCGCCCCACAGTCACTTGGACGGCGGGAGGGTCGCGGACTTGCTGGGAGCCTACTACATCGCGACGATCGGCTGGGTGGGAGTGCTGGGCGGAATCTTCGGCATCGTGATGCTGGCGCGGAAACGACGGTGGGCGGTGCTGGTGCTGTTGGCGGGGCCGGTGGCTTTGTTCGCCGGGTATTTCGCGACCCGCGGGGTCTTCTTTGAGCGCAACCTGAGCCACGTTCTGCCGCTCTTCCTCATCCTCGCCGCGATCGGAGTCATGGAGGCGGTTGGATGGGTGTCGCGCCGGGTGCGTGGCGGACGGATTGCGTGGGTCGGACTCGGCGTGCTTCTCCTGACGCTGCCGGCGCTCCGGTACACCTGGCCGCTGGTGACCGTCGAATACTCCGGGGTGGGATTGGCGCGTCACGCCGCGTTCGAGACGGAGCTGCGGAACGGGCATCCCGGGGCCGAATGGCGTGAGCTCGTGCTGCTCAGTGAGGACTCGCTGCTGACGCTGGCGGCGGACCTCACGGCCGGCGGACGGACGCTGCTGGTGCGGGTGACGGACTACGGCGATGAGTGGACGGCGTTCAACCTGGGTCTATTTGACGCGCGGTTTGAGACAAAGGTCGTGGCGGACACTCCGAGCACCTTCCAGGGACTGCCGGTCTGCACGCTCCACACCTACAACAGTCCCCGCAGCCGCTACTACCTCGTCACGGGCCTGCGGGACCGTTGAAGGGCAGCTGGGGAGGGTCAGGCTTTGTTGTTTGATCTCCGGTGCAAAGACGCACCTCTTTACCTGAAACCCGCCGAGAGCACGGCGGTCACAACAAAGAACAAAGCCTGACCCTCCCGGGGTCGCGTGATGCCGCACGCGGCTTGCGGGCCGGCCTTCCTAGCGTGAACGCGGGGTCTTCCAGCGCGCGAGCGAGGCGCTCAGGTGCGCGCGGATGCGGCTGCCCATCCGCTTGAACTGCAGCACGGACTTCGCCTCCTCGAGCATTTCCTCGTCGAGGCGGTTCAGGCCGTCCGAGGCGATCCACGAAAACACTTCGTGCAACTCAAGGTCCGAGTACTCCTCCAACTCCTCGTACTTCTCCACCTCCGGGGGCGGACCGCGGTCTCGCGCCGAACGCGCCGGCACTCGTTGGGCCTCGGTCGGCCGCAAAGGGTCGAGGCCCGCCTGCCGCGCCGCGCCTGACGCTGACGACTCCAGCGCCGAAACCACGCGGGGAGCAGGCGATCCCGAGTTCGACCCCGCGCGCGGCCCCGGCGCCGGTCCCGAAGCTGGTCCCGAAGCTGGTCCCGCCGCCGGCCCCGACGCTGCCTGATCGGCCCGTCGCACGGCGGCACGGTACGCCTCGATCGCCCGCTCGATCTCGGCCTCGCGGTTGCGAAACCAATCCGTCGACCACACTCGGTGAAACACCCAGCCGAGGCGCTCGAGTTGCTTCTGCCGGATGCGGTCGCGATCCCGCGCGGTGGTGCTGGAATGGTACGTCGCGCCATCGCACTCGATCGCGAGGACGGGCTGCCCCTTGCGCTCGGGATGCATCGCGACCAGATCGATGCGGAAGCGCAGCGCACCGAACTGCCCGC
>CAZEJZ010000270.1:0-4783 GCA_964512415.1 uncultured Opitutaceae bacterium | reverse complement strand
GTGGATGACGTGCTTCCACCATGACACGTCGCGTCGGGCGTGCTGCGCCGCCCAATCACCGGCGTTAATCCAGCCCCGGAGGTCGAGCAGTTCGTGGCTCGAGAGAAAATCCCGCACCGCGAACACGTCCGGTGCAGCCACGCGGAGCGGAGTCGTGACCGCAAGGCGCTCCCGAATCGCCTCAGCGTCGCCGAGCGACCAGTTCCGAATGACCTCGAAGGTCATCCAATCGAGCCGGAAGAACCGACCTCGCAACGGATCCTGCAAGGTCCACGTCGGTTGGCCACGGAGATCACGCGGCCCGGGATGGAGCACCAGCTCGCTCCTCAGTGGGGGCAGCGCCATGGTTCAGATTCCCCAAAAGCCGCGCAGCCACGCAAGGGGACGACGGAGCATCCAGTAGATCATTGGCACGCGGGAGCCGTGCAGGCGCGCGGTTCCTTTCAGGCCGATCCGGTGAGGCGAGGAGTCATCGATGGTCGCGAGGATTCGGTAGGCGAAGGCGCCCTCGGGACGGCGGACGGCCTCGAAGGCCACGGAGCGCACCCGGGCAGTCACCGGCTGGAGCGGGCTTGACTGGAGGTAGAGGCGGACCTCTGCGCCTGCGGGCAGCACGATGGCATCACCCACCGGAAGCCAGATTTCCACCTCCTTGGATTCGGGCTCGACGAGGCGAAGGACACGTTGACCGGCACTGACTGGTCGGCCGATCCATTCGGCGGGGTCATCCATCAGTACGAGACCGGCGCGCGGAGCGACAACTTCGGCGCGGCTGAGTTGTCCGCGCAGGTATTCCACCTCGATGCGACGTTCCTCTCGTACGCTACGTGCCAGCGCGAGTTGGGTTCGGGCGCGGGGATCCTGGAGGGCTCGCAGGCTTTGCTGCCGCTCGTCGGCCTCGGCCGAGCGCAGGCCTTCCTCAGCGACCGCGAGGCGACCGGTCCAGAGGGTCCGATCGTACGAGAAGAGGGGCTGCTGCGTCGTGACGCGCTCGTTCGTCCGGACGTGGAAGCGCTCAATGACGCCGTCGATCGGAGCGCGGATGACAAGGGGATTGATCGGGACCAGTTCGCCGGGCGCCAGCACGCTGAGGCGAACCGGAATCAGCGCAATGGCGATCGTCCCCAGCCCGAACCAGATGGGTCTTCGTCGTAACGCATCGGCGAGCGCGCCCGAGAGCGCGCGCCAGCTCCACGAACCACGCCGCGCCCGGGAGGCCGCGTGGAACGCGGCCCACGTCGCGATCCACTCCCGGAGCAGCGCCACGTCGGCGTCGGTCCACGACGCGTCGCGGGCGCACAGTAGCCCGTCCCCATCGCAGCTGGCGGGAATCCAGAGGACGTGCTTGGGCAGCCATTGATCCCACCCCGCCGCCAAGGCGGGGTTCAGGGTCGCGGGCAGCACCCGACATGACGCATCGCGCGGGAGCGTCGTCGCGAGACGTTCCAGCCAGCGAACGTAAGCCGTGTTGGCTTCAGGTTGAACGAGGCCCGAAAGCGCGACGACGCGCCCCCCTTGATAGAGCGCGGCCTGCTGATAGGGTGTGAGAAGGTGAGTGTCATTCACCACCACGAAACGCAGCGCGGACGCATTGTTCGCCTCCGCTCGGGCGCGGCGCACCAGTTCGAGCAGGAGCGCGAGTCTTTCGGCGGCGTCGTTTGCGGTGTTCACGGCGCAAGGGCAGGTTTATCGGAGCGCCGCGAGGAGTCCGCCGTTCACCCCGAGATACGCCAAACGACCCGCTTGCTCGGAAATGCCGACGCGGCCCGTTCGCTCTCCGCTGCCAATGGTCAGACGGAAGATTGTCTCCGCCTGCTGTCCGTTCTGATCAATCGCGATCACTTTGATGATGATTTCGCCGCGAAGATCGGGCGGCGGAGTGCCTTGGAAGACGCCAGCGGACGTGTTGAGGTCGATCCAGGAGGGCAGCGCCGTGCCGTCGGCCTGCGTTGCGGCCAGCGTTACTCGCGCGTCCGGTGAACTGTGGATGAAGGCATCTACCGGTACAGAAAAGCTGGCGTCTTGGCCTGCCGGCATGAATTGATCCGGCACGCCCTTGAAGAGGGTCAGGCCGTCCTTCCCGCTGGCCCCCACCGCGACCCGAAACCCGTCACCGGCGGTGAGGGAAGCCGGGGATGCAGTGGCCCCCGGCGGTGCCGCGCCGCCCGATTCGTAATCCGAGGAGACTGCGGCCGTGGTTGCAGCGGACGCGACGCGGGCTTTTTCGTCCTCGTCGAGGTCTCCGAGTTTGCGAATAAAGCTGGGAGCGCCAGACGGCTTCGGGAGCAAAATGGTCTCGGGGGAGAGCTCGGTCGCAGCGACGCCTTCATCGACGGTCCGGGTCAGCGGCCGCGCCACGATGTCGATCGCGAAGACGACGGTGCTCGTTAGGGTACCGTCAGAGTGGCTCACGCGGACGGAGAGTGGCCCAGGCGCGGCATCCCCTGGAGGGACTCCCGCGAAGCGTCGGGTGTCGGGATCGAACGTGAGCCAATCGGGAAGGGGGCGTCCGTCGGCGAGCGCGGCGGACACGGTGATGGGCTGCTTCTCCGGATCCGTGGCCAGCGGGGCCACGAGCGAGGGGAGCGGCAGGCCCATGGTGGCACGTACGTCCGCCATGGGCGTGGTAACCGGGGGTTCGTTCACGTTGGTGACGCGCACCGTCACCAACTGATTGGTCGTCACTCCAGCGACGTCCCATGCCTGCACTTCCACCAGGTATGCGTTGTCACGGTCGGCATCCGCCGGAGCCTCGAAATCCGGCGCGGATCGGAAACTCAACGTGCCGTCGCTCGCGATCTGAAACAGCGCGCCATCCGCTCCGCCGGAGACGCTCCACGACACCGTTTCGTTCGACATCAGCGTGGTCACTCGGGTCCGATTCTCCGGAGTCACAAGCTCCGGCTCGCCGAGTCGATTGAAGGCACCGTCAATGACCGGCGGAGTGGGGTCCACGACGACGCGTTGGCTCGCCGTCGATTGATTCCCAGCAAGATCGGTCGCGACCGCGACTAGTGTGTAGGTGCCGGCTGGGAGAGGCGCATGGGTGCGATCTATCGACCAACCCGAGCTGGTCGGCGTGACAGTGGCAACGAACACGGTCGCACCGGAATCGTCCCGCAAGGTTATCTCCACTGTGGTATCGGCGTTTGCTGATCCTCTGAAGACGAGGCTGCGTTCGCTGGTGATGAAATCGGTGGCGCTAACCCCGGTGTCCTGAGTGATGGAGCGGATGGCGACCGCGGGAGCGGTGGTGTCGATCGTGATGGCTTGGCTGGCGGTGGCGGAGTTACCGGCGAGATCGGTGGCGGTGGCGGTGAGTGTGTAGCTGCCAGCGGGGAGGGCGGGCAGCGCGGAACGGTCGATGGACCAGTTGCCGCCGGTGGCGGTGGTGGTCGTGGAGAAGACAGGGGTGTTGGTGGCGTCGGTGAGTGTGACGAGGATGGAGGCTCCGGCTTCGGCGGTTCCGCTGAAGACGAGGGTGGTGTCACGTGTGACGAAGTCGGTGTTGCTCAGACCGGTGTCGTCGGAAATGGCCGTGATCGAGACGACGGTGGAGCGATCGATTACGATGGCTTGGCTGGCGGTGGCAGAGTTGCCGGCGGTGTCGGTGGCGGTGGCGGTGAGCGTGTAGCTGCCAGCGGGGAGGGCGGGCAGCGCGGAACGGTCGATGGACCAGTTGCCGCCGGTGGCGGTGGTGGTCGTGGAGAAGACAGGGGTGTTGGTGGCGTCGGTGAGCGTGACGAGGACCGAGGCCCCGGCCTCGGCGGTTCCGGCAAAGATGAGGGTGGCGTCGTTCGTGACGAAGTCGGCGGTGTTGGTGCCGGTATCGCTTGAGATTGACGTGATGGCGACGGCCGGGACGGTCGTGTCGATTGTGATGACCTGGCTTGCGGTGGCGGCGTTGCCGGCCGAGTCCGTGGCGATCGCGTTGAGTGTATAGCTACCGGCAGGGAGGGGAGGCAGTGCGGAGCGGTCAACGGACCAAGAGCCGCCGGTGGCAGTGGTGTTGGCGAAGAAGACCGTGTTGTTTTCGGCGTTTTTGAGTACGACAAGGATGTAGGCTGCGTTCTCGGCGGTGCCGTTGAAGACAAGCGTGGTGTCGCGCGTGACGAAGTCGGTGGGGTTCGTGCCCGTATCCTGATTGATGGAAGTGATGGCGACCGCCGGGGCTTCCGTATCGATTCGGATCGTCTGAGTGGCTGTAGCAGTGTTGCCGACCAAGTCGGTGGCAGTGGCGGTGAGGATATATGTGTCGGCACTCAGCGGTGGCTGGTCGGTGCGGTCGATCGACCACTTGCCGCCGGTCGCGGTGGTAGTGGTGGTGAAGATCGTGGTGTTATTTGCATTCTTGAGAACAACAAGGACCGCGGAGCCAGCTTCGGCCGTTCCAGTAAAGACGAGGGCGGTATCGCTCGTGCAGAAATCGGCTGTGCTTACGCCCGTGTCGTAAGTAATTCCCGTGATTGCGACCGCTGCCACCTGATCGATCACTACCGTCTGAGTGGTCGTGCGGACGTTGCCTGCGCTATCTGTGGCGGTGGCGGTAAGGATGTAGGTGCCGACATTCAGCTCAGCCTGGCCGGTGCGATCAATGGACCAAGTTCCACTGCCAGCGATCGTGCTTGTGGAGAAAACCTGGGCATCGTCGCTGCTTGTGAGGACGACCAGAACAGATGAGCCCGGTTCGGCAGTCCCATTGAAGATCAGCGTAGCGTCTGCTGTTGCGAAGTCCGTTGCATTGGCGCCGGTGTCGCTAGAGATGGAGGTGATGGCGACGGCC
>CAZEJZ010000269.1:0-4800 GCA_964512415.1 uncultured Opitutaceae bacterium | reverse complement strand
TCCCGACCGGGTCCGCTGGGTGCACCCGGACTGCGGGTTCTGGATGCTCAAGCGCTCCATCGCCGACCGCAAGATCGAGGCCCTCGTCCGCGGACGCGACCTCTACCTCGGTCGCTGAGGCGGCCGCCGGCCAGCGTCGCCCCCCCGCCGCTCGCGCGCCATGGCCCCTCCACCCGCCGCCCCCGTCGCCGTGGTCGACTGGGGGCGGACCCGCTACCGCGATGCCCTCGCCGCGCAGGAGACGCTCCTCGCGGCGCGGATCGCGGGAGACGCGCCGGATACCCTCGTCCTCACCGAGCACGAGCCCGTCTACACCGTCGGCTTGCGCGCCGGAGCCGCGCAACACCTGCTCCTCGACGAAGCGGAACTCGTCCGCCGCGGCATCGACCTCGCGGAGACCAGCCGCGGCGGCGACATCACGTATCACGGCCCCGGGCAGCTGATCGTGTACCCGATCGTCTCGCTGGAGCCGCGGCGGGATCTCCATGCCTACCTGCGCTTCCTTGAGGAGGTCCTGATCGCGACCACCGCCACCTTCGGTCTCCCCGCGGAGCGCCGCCCGGGCAAGACCGGCCTCTGGATCGGCTCCCGCAAGATCGCTGCCATCGGGATCGCCGTCCGGCGCTGGGTGGCGTACCATGGCATCTCCCTGAATGTTGACCCCGACCTCGACGCCTTCGGCGGGATCATCCCCTGCGGCATCCCCGCGACCGAGGGCTCCGTGACCTCCCTCGCCCGCGAGCTGCCTCGCGCACCCTCCCTCGCCGCCACTCAGGCCGCGCTGGTCGAAGCGTTCCAATCCGCGTGGCCTCCCTTCGTGGGCGGTGGATCGATCGAAGGCTAAACCTTTCCCGAGGAATAACTTACCCTGACGCTGATCTTCCTGGGTCCAATGAATGTGGGACCCGGGACGTGTTTTTCGTGGCGGAAATGCGCGGGTCGGCCCACGTTCTTGGTTACGAGATGGACACTTCACGCAAACCGTCCTGGCTCCGCGCCAAGCTGCCCGGCGGCCCCGGCTACTCCGCGGTCCGCAAGCTGGTCGATGAGCACCGGCTCCACACCGTCTGCCAAAGCGCGCAGTGCCCGAATCTCGGGGAATGCTGGTCCCGGGGTACGGCCACCCTGATGATCCTCGGCAACATTTGTACCCGCTCGTGCAACTTCTGCGCGGTTCAGACGGGGCGCCCGACGGAGTTGGACCTCGGCGAACCGGCCCGAGTCGCCGAGGCCGTCGCCACCATGGGCCTGAGGCACTGCGTGCTCACGAGCGTCGCCCGCGATGAACTCACCGACGGCGGCGCCTCGGTGTGGGCCGCCACCATCCGCGCGGTACGCCACCGCAATCCGCAGACCGCCATCGAGGTGCTGGTCCCTGACTTCAAGGGCCGCCTCGATCACGTCGACGTCGTCCTCGACGCCCGACCTGACATCTTCAATCACAACCTCGAGACCGTCGAACGCCTCCAACGCCCGGTGCGCGTGCAGGCCCGCTACGACCGGTCCCGCCTCGTCCTCCGCCACGCCAAGGGCCGCGGCTTCACCACGAAGACGGGGATCATGCTCGGGCTCGGCGAGGAGGCGCTCGAGATCGAGGCCACCCTGCGTGACATCGCCGCCGATCGCACCGACATCCTCACCATCGGACAGTACCTCCAGCCGACCCCCCAGCACTGGAAGGTCCACCGGTGGGTTCACCCGGACGAATTCGCGCAGTGGAAAGCCTTCGGGCTGTCTCTCGGCATCGGCGTGGTCGAGAGCGGCGCCATGGTGCGCTCCAGCTACCATGCCGACGAACAGTCGGAACGCTTCACGGGCACGGAACATCTCAACACCGCCAACGCGCTCGCCGACGCCTAGGCGGCGAGCGGTCGCTCAGCGCCGTCACCTCACGCTCCCCACCGCATGAAGACGCGACAGGAAATCGTCCGGAACTGGCTTCCACGCTACACCGGCGTCCCGCTGGATGGATTCGGTGACTACATTCTCCTCACCAACTTTCACCGCTACGTGAAGTTGTTCGCGCAGTGGCACCGGGTCCCCGTGCGTGGCCGCGACAAGCCGATGCCCAGCGCCACCGCGGGTCGCATCTCCATCATCAACTTCGGCATGGGCAGCGCCACCGCCGCCACGGTGATGGATCTGCTTAGCGCCATCGATCCCAAGGCCGTCCTCTTCCTCGGGAAGTGCGGCGGCATCAAGCACCGCGCGGAAATCGGTGACCTCATCCTCCCGATCGCCGCCATCCGCGGCGACGGCACCAGCAACGACTACTTCCCCCCCGAGGTCCCCGCACTGCCGGCGTTCGCGCTGCAGAAGGCCATCTCCACCACCATCCGTGATCACGCGCGCGATTACTGGACGGGCACCGTGTACACGACGAACCGCCGCGTCTGGGAACACGACGAGAAGTTCAAGAAGTACCTCCGGAAGATTCGCGCCATGGCCGTCGACATGGAGACCGCGACCGTGTTCATGACCGGCTTCTTCAACGAGACGCCCACCGGGGCCCTCCTTCTCGTCAGCGACCAACCCATGACTCCCGAAGGCGTCAAGACGTCCGAGAGCGATGCCGAGGTCGACGAGCGCTACGTGACCGACCACCTCAAGATCGGAATCGACTCGCTCAAGCAACTCATCAACCGCGGCCTCACGGTCAAGCACCTGAAGTTCTAGCTCGGGCCGCCCCGCTCACGGCGCGACGTTCAGCCAGAAGGGCACGAACACATCCCGTCCTTCCAAACCGACCTGCGCCCACACGACGTAGGGTCCGGGCTCAGGGATGGTCACCTTGAAGCGGAGCGTCGGCTGGCGTCGATCCGGCGCCTGCGCCAATCCCGCATCCATCGGATGCAGGTGGGCGAACCCCCCGCGTCCGGAATCAAAGGCCACGAGGTGGGCGTAGGCGTCCATCACCGGTTGCAGGGCGACCTCACCGCCATCCGCCCGCTCCAAAGAGAAGATCAGGTCCGCCGGCGCACCGACGCGCAGCACTCCCCCGGCCACGCGAAGATGAAACCGGACGCCGGCGCGCTCGACCGTTTCCTGCATCGGCCGCACCGGATCCACGGCATGCGCGGGACCGTCCACCCGGAAGTCCGTGCCCGCATAGAGTCCTCGACCGGTCGCGACCGGCACGAAGTCCGCAAACACCCGATATTCACCGCCAAACCGCGGAGTGAATTCGAAGACCCAGTCGCCCGGCCGCGCCCCGGGTTCGGGGTGCAGGTGCTGATAATCATCCAGCGACGGATCAACCACGAGCAGATGCAGTCGACGCGTGTGCTCGACGCGCAGATCCGGCGGCGCAAGCGGCTTCCCGGTCGAGGTCGCCAGTCGCACCGTTACCCGCACCGGCTGGCCCGCTCGCGCCGGCGAGTCGGATGTCAGCGTCATCGAGACCGGCGAGCGCACCGCGATCACGGGGATGAACTGTGGATTCGCCGGATCGCAGAACTCGATCGCCTTGCCCTCCGCCACGCGGAAATCCATGTGATTCAGGTTGGTTCCGATCGGAAGCATCCGGAATCCGACGTAAAGGGCCACCGCCGCGGCGGTGATGACGGCGACCTGGATCCACTGCGGTCGGGAGAGCGAAGCACTCATGAGCCCCGTACCGTGTGCACCGGAAAATCGCGGCGTCAAACGGGACCTCCAGCAATCGCGTCGCGGCGAACGAGACGCAAACGGACGGCGGCTCGCGGGACGGGGCACGGCGTAGCCGTCGGAATAAATTGTCAACGCATTTGCCGACCCTAGCCTCCTCGCTTCCTTGCCAGAGTTCTCCACTTCCATGCCGACGTCTGCGCCCTCCTCCGCTCCGGCCTATCAGCCCGCCCTCGCTTGGTTCACCGCCATCGCAGGGCTCTGGGTCTTCGTACTCGTGATGCTGGGAGCGTTCACGACGAGCATCGGAGCCGGCATGGTGTTCCCGGACTGGCCGCTGTCGAACGGCTCGCTCAACCCGGCGGGATGGCTGACGGACCTCGCGATGTTCGCGGAGCATTCGCACCGCCTGAGCGCCGGGGTGATGAGCCTCCTGACCGTCGCCATCGCCGTGTTCATGCACCGCCGCGAGTCGCGTCCCTGGCTGCGTCGGCTCGCCGTGTTCGCCGTGGCGCTGGTCCTCGCGCAGGCCCTCGTGGGCGGTCTGCGCGTGCTGCTCGACCACCTCCACATCGAGACCGTGAACACGAGCGTCGGTCGCATCTTTGCGATGGCCCACGCCTGCCTCGCGCAGATCTATCTCTGCACGCTCCTCGCGCTGGCGCTGCCGGTGAGCCGTCCGTGGATCGAGCGCCCCGCCTTCTCCGGCAACGGCATCCCGTGGCGGCCGCTGGCCGTCGGCTGCGTGGCGCTGCTCATCCTCCAACTTGCGATCGCCGCCGTGATGCGGCACAGCTTCGCCGGCCTCGCCATCCCCACGTTCCCGTGGAGCACGCCGGCGGGCGATGTCCTGCCCGCAGACTGGAACTTCCGCGTCGGGATTCACTTCGCGCACCGCGTCATGGCAATCGTGCTCTCCGTCGCGATCCTCTGGCTCGCCGTGAAGGTCCACCGTGATCCCACCGCCGGGCGCGCCGCGCGGCAGGTTTCCCTCGGTCTCTGCGTTCTGCTCGTCGTTCAAATCACCCTCGGAGCCGCGTCCGTGCTCACGTATCGGCACGCGTACGCGACGACTGCCCACGTGCTGGTCGGCGCACTGATGCTGGCGGCGTGCTTCGGCCTCGTCTGGTGGTCGTACCGCGATGCCATCGACGCGCCGGCCGCCGGAGCGGCGCGGGGGGCGTCCCCTTCATG
>CAZEJZ010000268.1:0-4809 GCA_964512415.1 uncultured Opitutaceae bacterium | reverse complement strand
CTCGGCGCCGGACTGGGAATCTCGCTCCTGCTGGGTCTCTCGGTCCATCTGGCACGCACGTCGAGCACCGGACTGCGTGCCGCGCAGACGTTCAACAAGCGGCTCGTGGCCGAGAACGAGGAGCGACGCCGGATCGAGGCCATGCTCAAGGTCTCCGATGAGCGCCTTCGTCTCGCCATCGAATCGACCGAAATCGGCATCTTCGAATGGCAGCAGCCCGGCGAACGTGTCTTCTTCAGCCCGGGGGTCTGGACGATCCTCGGCTACGATCCCGCCACGCAGCCGCTGTCACTGGAGGTCTGGGGACAACTCATCCACCCCGAGGATCGCGAGCGGTACCAACGGCTCTGGCGCGACCAACTCATCGGCAAGATTTCCTACATCGATCCTGAGTACCGCGTCCGCGCCGCCGACGGCTCGTGGCGCTGGCTGTACGTCCGCTCCCGCGGCTTCGCCTCCCCCGGCGGTCCGCGCGCCCCGATCCGCATCGTCGGAACGATCCAGGACGTCTCCGAGCGCAAGCGCGCCGACCAGGCGCTTCGGGAAAGCCAGTCCGCCACCCGCAAGCTCTCCCTCGTCGCCTCCCGCACCGACAACCTCGTCATCATCGCCGGCTCCAACGGCTCGATCGAGTGGGTCAACGAGTCGTTCGTCCGCGTCATGGAGTACTCCCTCGAGGAGATCTCCGGGAAGAGCCCCGAGGCCTTTCTCCGCGGACCGGATGCGGACACCCGGCTCGTCCGACGCGTCCGCAGCGCCATCGAGCGCGGCGAGAGTCTCTCCATCGAACTCGCCAACTACTCCAAGAGCGGGCGCAAGTACTACGTCCACCTGGAGATCCAGCCGATCCGCAACGACCGCGGGGAACTGGAGAACTTCATCGCGATCGAGACCGACATCACCGCCCGCGTCGAAACGGAAAACGCCCTTCGCCGCGCGAAGCTCGAGGCCGACGCCGCTTCCCGCACGAAGAGCGAGTTCCTCGCGTCCATGTCGCACGAGATCCGCACGCCGATGAACGGCGTCATCGGCATGACCAGTCTCCTCCTCGAGACGCCGCTCAAGCCGGAACAGCGCGACTACCTCACCACGATTCGCACGTCTGGGGAGGCGCTCCTCACCATCATCAACGACATCCTCGACTTCTCCAAGATCGAGTCGGGGAAGATGGATCTGGAACTGCAGCCGGTCGACCTCTCCACCTGCATCGAGGAGACGCTGGACCTTTTCGCGGTCCCCGCTTCCGCCAAGAAGCTCGAGCTCACCTACTGCATCCACGAGGGCGTGCCGAACTGGATCATCGGCGACGTCACGCGACTGCGCCAGATCCTCTCCAACCTCGTCAACAACGCCGTCAAGTTCACCTCGGCGGGCAGCGTATCCATCGAGGTGCGGCACGCACCGAAGTCCGGGCCGGCCTCCAGCGAACCGGAGGCGACGCTGGGATTGGAGTTCGCCGTGCGGGATACCGGCATCGGCATCCCGCCCGATCGCATCGAGCGGCTCTTCAAGCCGTTCAGCCAGGTCGACTCCTCCACCACCCGCAAGTACGGGGGCACCGGCCTGGGCCTCGCGATCTGCCAGCGGCTCGCCTCCCTCATGGGCGGCGGCATCCGCGTCGAGAGCGAGGTCGGCCGCGGCTCCACCTTCATCGCGTCCTTCCGCACCGCCGTCGCCCCCGCCCCCGAACAGGCGGCGGAACTGGGCCTCGGCTCCGCGTTCCGCGGCGAGACCATCCTTTGCATCGAGGACCAGCCCGTCACCCTGCGGAGGCTGCAGCGCTTCCTGCGCGAGCAGGGCGCCAAGCCGGTCCCGGCAGCCTCCGTCGAAGACGCCCTGAAGGCCGTGTTCCGCCCCGAGCGACCCGCCGCCATCATCCTCGACCTGGCCATGATCGACGAAGCCAAGGGGCCGTACCTGCGCGATCACTTGGTCGCGCTTCAGGTGCCCATCGTCCTCCTCCTTCCCGCAGGGCAGTCCTCCGCCATCTTTCTGGGCGACCGGACCTTGGTCGAAACCCTCGCCAAGCCGCTCAAGACTCAGACGCTCGCTGCCGGCCTCCGCCGACTCGGCCAAGCCCTGCCTCGTCGGGAGGCTCCGGCCGACCCGAGCGCGTCGCCCGCCGCCGTTTCGCTGCCCGAGCGGCCAGCGCTTGAGATCCTCGTGGTCGAGGACAACCCCGTGAACCAGAAGGTCGCGCTGCGCTACTTGGAAAAACTGGGCTTCCGCGCCGCCACCGCCGAAAACGGTGTCGCGGCGCTCGCCCTCCTCGAGAAGCGAAACTTCCACCTGATCTTGATGGATCTTCAGATGCCGGAAATGGACGGTTTCGAAACCAGCCGCCAGATCCGCAAGCGCTTCCCCGCCACGCGCCAACCCAAGATCATCGCCCTGACCGCTAACGCCTTGAAGGGCGACCGGGAACTCTGCTTGGAGGCTGGGATGGACGACTACCTCACCAAACCGGTGAAGATCGGCGACATCGCCGCCGCGATCGAGAAGCACTTCGGACACCGGCCCACCGAGCGACTCGCCACCAGCGCCTAGGCCCAACCGATGGCGCTCGACGCGCGCCCCGGCTATCTGCTTAACGTTAGCAGGCATGCGTCGTCACTCCACCGGTCCTTCGCTGCGCGCCATCGCCCAGCGCGCCGACGTGTCCGTGGCCGCCGTCTCCATGGCACTGCGCAACCATCCGCGCATCCCCGACGGCACGCGCGAGCGAATCCAGCGTCTCGCACTCGAACTGGGCTGGCGTCCCAATCCGCTTCTGGCCGAGGCCATGAGCGCCATCCGCTCCGGTCAGCCCGTCTCCGAACGCGTGACCCTCGCTTGGGTGACCGCGCATTCCAAGCGGGACGGCTGGCGCCGGGTGCCATTCTTCCGCCGCAGTTTCGAGGGCGCCTCCCGGCGCGCCGCCGCCGCCGGCTATCGTCTGGATCATTTCTGGCTGGGCGACGCCGATGGGCACGCGGCGAGGCTCAGCGACATCCTCGTCGCCCGCGGGATCGTCGGCCTGGTCGTCGCTCCGCTTCCGAAGCCCTCCGCCCTCGCCCTCGACTGGAACCACTTCTCCGCCGTCACCATCGCCTACTCCCTCACCGCACCGCGCCTGCATCGGGCAACCGATAACCACGTGAGTTCCGCGCGGCTCGCCGTCACGTCACTTGCCTCAACCGGTCGGCGCCGCATCGGACTGGCTCTGGAGGGCATTTCCGAACGGCGCGTCAACGGGCTGTGGACTGCGGGGTACCTGCTGGAAACCCACGACGGCGATCAGGCGGGAGGACCGCAGATCCATCGTCCCGCCCAACTCGAGGAGGGCGCGTTCATCGAGTGGATCCGACGGTCGCGCGTGGACGCCGTCGTCGGCACCGATGCGCGGCTGCCGGTTTGGCTGCGGGCCGCAGGCGTGCGCGTGCCCGACGATGTCGCCTACGCCGATCTCGATGTGCCCGCCGCCGATGGCTCGCTGGCCGGTATCTATCAGGACGCCGAGGGCATCGGCTCGGCCGCAATCGACTTGGTCGCGGGCCAACTGCTCCGCCATGAGCGGGGACTGCCCGAGTGCCCCAAGGCCATCTCCATCGAAAGCCGCTGGGTGGACGGGCTTACCGCTCCCGCCCTCCCCGCCGCTTCCGACCCCGGCACCACGTCCAGCCGCGCCCCCCGCCGTCTCGCCGCGATCCCGCGTCCCGTCTCCTTCGACTGATCCCTCGTTCGCACCCGATCAGTCGTCGCGAGCGTCCATCCACAGCGTCGTTCATCCCCTCATTTCCGTGACTTCCCTCCGCGCTCTCGTTCTCGGCTTTACCCTCCTCGCCTCCGCCTCATTCGCTTCGGCTGACGCGTCCGGCAACGCGGCGCGAGCCGAGGCACTCCCGCCCGGGCGCATCCTGCAGGAGTTGCAGGCCCTGGGTCAGTTGGGTCGCGTCCTGTATGTCGCCGCCCATCCCGACGACGAGAACACCCGCTTGCTCGCCGCGTTCGCCCTCGGACGAGGCTATCGTACGGGCTACCTGTCGCTGACCCGCGGCGACGGCGGTCAGAACCTCATCGGTTCCGACCTGCGCGATCGTCTCGGGGTGATCCGCACGCAGGAGTTGATCGCCGCGCGGCGGATCGATGGGGCGGTGCAATTCTTCACGCGCGCGAATGACTTCGGCTTCTCCAAGCATCCGGACGAGACGTTCCGGATCTGGGACCGGCGCGAGGTCCTCGCCGACATGGTGCGCGTGATCCGCACCTTCCGTCCCCATGTTCTCATCACCCGTTTCTCGACCGAACCGGGCATCACCCACGGTCATCACACGGCCTCCGCGTTGCTGACGCTTGAAGCCTTCAGGCTCGCGGGGGATGCCTCCGCGTTCCCCGAGCAACTCGCGGACGGCACGCTGCAGCCTTGGCAGGCGACCCGCGTACTGTGGAACGCCTGGCCCGCGGCTTTCCGAGGCGCATCCCGCAAACCGGGCGAACCCGATCCCGCCACGCTCCAGATGGACTCCGGCGGATACTCCCCGTTGCTGGGGGAATCGTTCGGTGAAATCGCGGCCCGGAGCCGCACCGCGCACAAGAGCCAAGGCTTCGGTACGCTCGGCACCCGGGGCACCAACCCCGAGTATTTCCGCGTCCTCGCGGGCGAACCCGCGCTGCGGGATCCGTTCGAGGGCATCGATCTCTCCTGGAACCGACTTCCCTCCGGCGAGCGGCTCGCCGCCGAGATCGCCGCCGCCTCCGACGCCTTCAACCCCCGCGCTCCAGCCGACTCCGTTCCCGCCCTCCTGCGCCTGCGTGCGCTCCTCGTCGAGG
>CAZEJZ010000267.1:0-4812 GCA_964512415.1 uncultured Opitutaceae bacterium | reverse complement strand
TACCGGGCGTGGCGGCGCCGCCCACGGCGGTCTCCCGATCTGGTGCCTTCTGGCTTTCATCTCGGGCTTCATCATCATCGCGCTGGAAATCGTGTGGGTGCGGCTGATGGGCCAGGTCGGGCAGTATCATGCCTACCTGTTTCCCACGGTGCTGGGGATCTTCCTCCTCGCCGACGGCCTGGGCATGGCGGTCGGCGTCCGCCTCCTGAGGCGCATCACGGACCCCCGCCCCGCCTTCTTCATCGCGCAAGGGGGCGGCTTCGTGCTGGCCGTCACGCTGATCGTGCTGCTCTGGCGCGCGTTTCCGGAAGGGCCGCTCGCCAGCATCCTCAACGTCGAGGGCAATCGGCTCAGCCCAACGGCACTGCTGGCGATGGCCGCCGTATCCACCGCGCTGGTCGGACCCCCGGCGTTCGTGCTGGGGCTCACGTTCGCCTTCGTGCAGAAGGCGGTGCAGCGGGATGTGGCATCCGTGGGTCAACGTGTGGGTTGGGTGCAATTCGCCAATATCGTCGGCAATGCGGCGGGCTCGCTGGCGACGGGACTCGTCGCACTGCACTGGCTCGGCACTGCCGGCACGCTCAAGCTGCTCGCGGGGCTGACGCTGCTGATGCTCGTGATCTGGTTGGTCCGCGCGAGACGCAGGCGCGTGCCCGAGAGCGGATTCGCGCTGGCCGCCGGGCTGGGACTTCTCCTCCTGCCAGACAATCAGGCGTGGTGGTCGCGCCTGCATGCCGTGCGTGACGGCCAGACCGCGCTTCTGGCCGAAGACCGCTCGGGCGTGGTGGTGTTCCGAGCCGAGCGCGACGCCGGTCTGGAGGGGAGGGGACACTTCTTCATTCAGGGTTTCAGCCAGGCCCGCCTGCCGTTCCTCGACATCCATCAATTCCTCGGCGCCGTGGGCCCGCTGCTGCATCCCTCGCCGCGGCGCATTCTGGTCGTGGGTGTGGGGAGTGGCGGGACCCCCTGGGCGTGCGGCATCCGCCCCGAGTCAGAAGTCCGGGCCATCGAGATCGTCGAACCGGTGCTGACCGTGATGACGCAGGTCGCCGCGCGCTATCCCGATTCTCCGGTTGCCCGGATGCTGGCCGACCCGCGCTGGACCTTCGAGTATGGCGACGGACGCCGCCTGCTCGCGCGCGAGAGCCGGGTGTACGACGTCATCGAGGCCGACGCGGTCCTGCCCGAGGCCTCCCAGTCAGGTCTGCTCTACAGCGCGGAATTCCTCGCTCAGGTGCGTCGGCGCCTCGCGCCGGGCGGCCTGTACGTGCAGTGGGCTCCGACCCAGCGCACGGTCGACACCTTCGTCTCGGTTTTTCCGCACGCCCTCCTGCTGCTGCCCGCCGCGGTCCTCGTGGGATCCAATGACCCGATCAACTTTGACCCCGACCGGCTCCATGCCGCCTTCCGCGACCCCTCCCATCTCGCGCACCTCAACGCGGGGACCCCGGGGATCGAGGACTGGTCCGCCTTGTTTGCGGATCAGGCGGTCCGCTGGAGCCCGGGGCGGCCGCGTCGGGCGGCGCCGCTCACGGACCTTTTTCCTCGCGACGAATTTTTCCTCAACGGTCGTTGAGCGGACGCGCGGACGACCACGCGCAACGCGGCGCGCGGACCCCGCGGCCTAGCTGTCGAGCGATCGCGGGCGACTGCGTTCGGGTGGCGTCAGCCGCGGAGAAAGTCCTCGACGTACTGCTCGACGATGACCTTCAGCGTCGGGGGGCGAGGTGCGCCGATCGCCACCGCGCGTTCCCCGTCCACCTGCTGCGGCCAATTGTCCACGATGCCTTGGATTCGTGCGTCGAAGGCGTCGACGATCGGTCCGAGCCGGAGGCCCCGCTCTGCCGCGACTTCGCGGATGACGCGTTCGGCCAGTTCGGGCGTCACGCGATGTGCTGGCAGCACGTAGGCCCGGTCCTTGCCCAGCTTCGCCTCATCCGCTTCCGCGAGAGCGATGAAGGAGTCGATCACGGTGCGGTAGCCGGTCATGGGATGGGCTTGGTCGCGGCGGACGGGCAGCAGGCACGGCTCGCCGTTGAGCGGTTCGCGGAACATCCCGCTGGCCCAACTCGAGGCAGCGGCGTTCGGCTTGCCCGGTCGCACGATCACGGTTGGAAGCCGCACCGTCCGTCCATCCATCCACCCCTTGCGCGTGTAGTCATTCACCATCAGCTCGCAGATCGCCTTCGTCATGCCGTAGGTGGTCTGCGGCAGCTGCTTCGTGACGTCTGACATCGGCTGGGTCATGTCCAGTCCGCCGTAGCAGGCGACGCTGCTGGCGAAGATCACGCGCGGCCGGCCCTCGGCAGCCCGGGCGGCCTCGAACACGTTTCGCCCGCCATCGAGGTTCACCCGCAGCGCATCGTCGAAACGCAGCTCGCACTCGCCGCTGACCATGGACGCGAGGTGAAAGATGACGTCGCAACGCGCGCCGATCGCCCCCGCCACCGTCGCGCGGTCACCGATGTCGCCGGTGACGTGCCGGACCCGCGAGTCCTTCGGGGGAGCGCGGAACGCGGCGTCGAGGAGAACCATTTCGGAGACCGGCCGGCCGCAGAGCGAACCCTGCCCAAGGATGCGTTGCGCGAGTTGGGAACCGAGGAAGCCGCCGCCGCCGGTGACGATGATCTTCATGCGATGAACAGGGAACGGAATTGCGTTCGACCGTGGTTTTCGGTCACTTCCTCCTCATGAGCAAGCCGCTCTCCGGGCACAAGATCGGATTCGTCGGCCTCGGCAACATGGGCCGGGCCAACGCGCGACATCTGCACGAGGCGGGGGCGGAGGTCACGGTTTGGAATCGCTCCGCCGAACCGGCGGAGGCGGCGGTCAGGCTTGGGCTTCGCCGTGCCGACACCTTGCCGGAGCTGGCGCGCCGCGTGGGGCCTGGAGTGGTGTGTATCAACCTGACCACGACAGCGGTGGTGGAGCAGGTTGTTTTCGGTGCGGGGGGCCTGCACGAAGGGCTGCACCCGGATGCGCTGATCATCGACTTCGGCACCACGGGCGTGGCCGAGACGAAGCGATGGGCGCAGCGGGTGAACTGGGTCGATGCCCCTGTCTCGGGCGGGCAGGTGGGGGCGGAGGCGGCATCGCTCACCATCATGGCGGGTGGCAGCGTCGACCATTTCCAGCGGGCGCTGCCCGTGCTGCAGGCGTGCGGGAAGAAGATCACGCACCTTGGTGCCAGCGGAAGCGGCCAGGTCACCAAGCTCGCCAACCAGCTCATCGTGGCGCAGACCATCGATGCGGTCGCCCAGGCGCTTCGCCTGGCCGAGCTCTCGGGCGTGGATCCGGCGTTGGTGCGCCGAGCGCTGCTCGGGGGTTTCGCGGAAAGTCGCATTCTCGACCTGCACGGCGAGCGCATGGTGAAGCGCGACTTCCGTCCGGGCGGTCGCGCCGAGCTGCAGCTCAAGGATGTGCGCCTGATGAGCGAGCTCGCGGCTTCGGTCGGACTCGATTCAGCGACGCTCCGCAATTCGCTGCAGCAGTGGGAGCGACTCGTCCACGAGAAGGGCCTCGGGGATCTCGATCACAGCGGGTTGTTCCGACTGTACGAACCGTAAGTCTCCGCTCGGTCCCCGTCCGAGTCGTCTTGGATCAGGCAGCGTCGCCCTCCGCCGCCGGCGTCTCCGGTGAGAGACCGCGTGTCCTCCGGGCCGCCTTACGGCGCCGCCGAATTCCGGCGCACGATCACGATGACGCCTCCGAGCGCGACCAGCAGGCCCGCAGCCGTCGCCCCGTTAGGCGCTCCGGATTCTGGCTTCCTGTTGCGGGATGAGCTCATCGACAGCCTCTGCCTAGAGCCGAGCGAGAATCTCGCCCGGGTCGAACTCTTTACGTTGGGAAGGCCGTCCGGGGAGCGCTTCACCGGCCACGGACCGACCCGTCGGCGGCCGGGGGGCGCGCGGTGCCTCGCTGCGCTAATGGGAGGGATCGCGGCGATGAATGCGTGCTTCTCGACGCGGAATGGAAGTGGTTGGGGATTGAACAATTGCCGCCGTTCCCAAAGCTCGCGGGTCTATCGCCGTGGATCTGCACCCGTACGCGTTCCTCGCCTTGTTTCTGCTGGTCGCGATTCTCTTTCCCATCGCGTTGCTGGCGGTCGCGCAGCTGTGGTTCCGGGTCTTCCAGCCGCCGAAGCCGAGCGTCTCGAAGCAGGATCCGTACGAATGCGGCGTCGCACCGCGCGGTGACGCGTGGATCCAGTTCAAGGCCCACTACTACCTCTACGCGATCGTGTTCCTGATCTTCGACGTGGAGCTGCTCTTCCTGCTGCCGCTCGCCGTGGCCTTCACCGGCCTGCCCGTCGGCGCGTGGGTCGCCATCCTCGTCTTCCTCTTCCTGCTCGCCGAGGGCCTCGTCTGGGCCTGGTACCGCGGGCATCTCGAATGGTCCTGATATGAGCGACGCCCCCACCGATGCCTCCGTCCCCGGCCCGCTCTCCGCGGAGGAACGCGATGAGCTGCGTCGTCACGGGATTCTCCTTACGAGTGTGCAGGAGCTCTACAACTGGGGCCGCAGTCACTCGGTCTGGCCGCTCAACTTCGGTCTCGCCTGCTGCGCGATCGAGATGATCGCCGCCTCGATGGCGAAGTTCGACATCGCGCGCTTCGGCTCCGAGGTCTTCCGCCCGTCCCCGCGCCAGGCCGATCTGATCATCGTCTCCGGCACCGTGACCAAGAAGATGGCCCCCCACGTGGTGCGCCTTTGGAACCAGATGCCCGAGCCGAAGTACTGCATCGCGATGGGCGCCTGCGCGATCTCGGGCGGACCCTTCAAGCAGGGTTACAATGTCCTCAAGGGCATCGA
>CAZEJZ010000266.1:0-4820 GCA_964512415.1 uncultured Opitutaceae bacterium | reverse complement strand
GCATCCCTACTGGCGCATGGAGTACATCGCCGCGTCGAAGGAGCCGCAGACGCCTCGACCCTTCTCCGACCTGCCCCGACTCGGGGACGACCGGACGGCGCTCATCGTGCACCGCTCCCGGCTCTCCTACCTCATGCTGAACCGTTTTCCGTACAATCCGGGACACCTGCTCGCGATTCCCTTTCGCGACGTCGATGATCTCGAGGCGCTGTCCGTGGAGGAGAGCGCCGACCTGATTGCCGCGATCACGTTCGGAAAGCGGCTGCTCCGCGTCGTGATGAAACCGGATGCCTTCAACATCGGATTTAACCTTGGCCGTCCGTCCGGCGGAAGCATTGAGCACCTGCACGCACACATCGTTCCGCGCTGGGTGGGCGACACCAACTTCATGCCGGTGCTCGGGGACACGCGCATCCTGCCGGAGTCACTCGAGGCCACGTGGGTAAAGCTCTCCGACGCCGCCCGCTCCCTTTCGACTGGATCGGCCTGAGTCGCTACGGCACCGCCCTCTCTGCGTCCTTTCATGGCCACCAGCACGCTCCGCTATCCCACGCCTCGCCACCTCAACCAGTTGTACGGTGGGCGGGAGGAGAATCTTTCCGTCGTCGAGCGACTACTGCACACGTCGCTGGTGGCGCGAGACGACTGGCTGCGCATCGAGGGCGAGGAGGCGGACGTCAAGCGCGTGGAGATGCTCTTCGGGTTCCTCAACGATCTCCGCACGCAGGGCGTGGCGATTCGACCCAATGACTTTGTGCGCATCGTCGAGACGCTCGCCCGCGGCGAGGTCGATTCGCTTCGCCGCCTCTTTGGCGAGCCACTGGTCATTACCACCCAGCGCAAGACCATCGTCCCCAAGACCCTCGGCCAGAAACTCTACCTGCAATCCATGATGCGCAATCCCGTGGTGTTCGGGATTGGTCCCGCCGGCACCGGGAAGACCTACCTCGCGGTGGCGCACGCCATCAGTCTTCTGCTCAAGAACCAGATTCAACGCATCGTGCTCACCCGTCCCGCGGTGGAAGCCGGCGAAACGCTCGGGTTCCTCCCGGGCGACCTGCGCGAGAAGATCCTCCCCTACTTGCGTCCGCTCTACGACGCGATGCAGGACATGCTCGATGCCAAGGACATCGCGGTGCTGACCGAGAAGGGAGTCATCGAGATCGCCCCACTCGCGTACATGCGCGGCCGGACTCTCAACCATGCATTCGTCATTCTGGACGAGGCGCAGAACACGACTCCGGAGCAAATGATGATGTTCCTCACCCGCCTCGGTGAAGATTCGCGCATGGTGGTGACGGGGGACCTCACGCAGATCGACCTACCCCGGAGCAAGCAAAGCGGCTTGGTCGAGGTGGGCCGCATCCTGCGAGGCATCGAGGGCATCGACCTGCACACGTTCAGCGGCGCCGACGTGGTCCGACACCCCCTGGTGTTGAAGATCATTGAGGCCTACGACCGTTACAAAAACCCGATTGGCCAAAGCGACGAAAACGTGGGATGATGGGGAGTTGTGTGGATTTACTGCAACTCAGCTTCAACGAGCTCACCAGTAGGGGTGTACCTGTGCCATGCCACTGATTGATCGTTTGAAGCTCCTTCGCGGTGGCGCTGCGGGCCCGCGCAAGCGTCTGCACGCCGCCAGCCTCTCGGCCCGCTGGGATCGATGGGAAACGAGTCGCGTCACGGCTGGCCTGATCTTCGTGGCGACAGTGGCGGCGATCGTGCTGGTGAGCTCCGCCGGCGTCTCGAACAGCGATATCTTTCTTCTCCCGAACCAGCGGACCGCAGTGCGCATCACGGCTTCAGTCCCGTTCACCTACGAGAGCGCGGAGCGCACCCGGTTGCAGAACGAACAGGTCCGCGATCGCACGCCGCCCGTGTACCGCCTTGATCAGGAGACGCTCCACCGTTTCGATTCCGCCATCCGGGACCTCGTCGACGCGCTCGAGCGCTTCGAGACGGACCACCCTCCCGGCACCCTGCGCGTCGCCGCGCTCGCCCCTCTGGTCAATGATTTCAACGCGCGCGGTCCGTACCGCGCCGGCCTCGAGCACGTCGCTCTGTTTCTCGACCTTGGCGACGCCAAGACGCGCTATCAGTTGATGGAGAGCTCGCTGGTGGTCCTGCGCGAGATTTACGCGGAGGGCGTGCATGACGGCTCCATCGTGGGATCCGAGACCGAGGGGCGCATGACCGTGTTCCGCGTCCTGAAACCCGATGGCGAGGTGGCCCAGCGCTCGGTGCAGTCGCTCGAGGAGGCACATACCTTCCTCCGGATCAATCTCGGTGCCGAGGGACTCGGGCGCGAGGCGCTCCTCGCCCTCTATCGTATCTTCCAGAACGGTCTCGCCCCGAATCTCGTCTATGATCGGGCAGCGACGGAACGACTGCAGCAGCAGGCGTTGAAGGCGCTTCGTCCGGTCACCGTGGTGGTTGAGCGGGGTCAGACCCTGGTCGAGCCGGGATCCAGCGTGACCACGGAGCAGTACGAGGCGCTGCAGGCGCACCGGAGGGCGCTGCTCGCCGACGTCAACATCGGGCTGACCGACGGTCTGCAGTTGTCCGGACGCATCCTGCTCGTTCTGGCCATGGTGCTGGCCAGCGTCATCTACCTGCGGCTGGAGGACGCTGAGACTCTGGGGAGCAACTCCCGGCTGGGCCTGCTCGCGCTGACGGTCCTGACCAATCTTTTGCTGGTCCGCGCCACCCACGCGGCCGGCTCGTTGCCGTTCTTCGCCGAGAATCCGGAAGCCGGTTCGCTTCTCCCTTACCTTGCGCCGACGGCACTCGCGCCGTTGATCGTCGCCATCCTGGTCAGTTCGGGTGCGGCAATCTTCACCGCCTTGCTGATCTCCATCTTCACGGCCGTGATTTACGGCAACCGACTCGACCTGCTGGTCCTGTCGTTCGTCGGCTCCATGGTCGCGGTCTTGGCAGCGCGCTCCAGCCGCAAGCGCGGTCGAGTCGTGCGCGCGGCGCTGCTCGGCGGCGCGACCGTCGCCGGCTTCGCGCTGCTGCTCGGCATCGTCGACCGCCTGCCTTTCACCACCGTGCTGGGTGAGATGGCCGCCGGCGCCGTCACCGGCCTTTTGTCGGGCATCCTCGTTGTCGGACTGCTACCGGTCCTTGAGGCCCTCTTCCGGCGGACCACCGACATCACCCTGCTCGAACTCACCGACTTCAACCATCCACTGCTGCGCCGCATGCAACTGGAGGCACCCGGGTCCTACCATCACTCGCTCGTAGTGGCGCAGCTGTCGGAGAACGCCGCCAACGCCATCGGCGCCAATCCCCTGCTCGCTCGCGTTTGCGCCCTGTTCCACGACATCGGCAAGACGATGAAGCCAGACTACTTCGTCGAGAACCAACGCGACGGGGTAAATCCGCACGACGACGCCAGTCCTTCGCTCTCGGCCCTCATCATCAAGGCGCACGTCAAGGACGGCGTCGATCTGGCGATCAAGCACAAGCTGCCCCGAGCGGTGGTCGATGTCATCCAGCAGCATCACGGCACGTCCCTGATCCGGTACTTCTTCCATCGCGCGATGCAGGAACTTTCACGCCCCGCGCCCGCGCGGGTCACCGCGCGCGACGCCACCGACGGCGCGCGCGTCTGCGAGACGACGTACCGATACGACGGTCCCCGGCCTCAATTCAAGGAGAGCGCCATCATCCACCTCGCCGACGTCTGCGAGGCAGCTTCACGATCGATCCGCCGCGTCACGCCGCAACACCTCAGCGAGATGATCGAGCAGGTCGTCCGGGCCAGCGTGGCGGACGGCCAACTCGACGAGGCTCCCCTTACCTTCGACGAACTGACGCGCATCAAGAGCAGCTTCAATTTCACGCTGCTGAACATGCTGCACAGCCGCGTCGCCTATCCGTCGGCCAACGCCAGCGAGGCGTCGACGCGGGCTTCGTCGTGATCTCTCCGCCTGCGCGGTCCGTGCTCCTCGCCCGGCGCCACCCCGGCGTCCGCGTTCCCGGCGCCGACGTCCGGCGGATGGTGGCGATCCTCGACGAGGCTTTCCGCATCCTGCCAGCAGACCTTCCTCACCTGCTGCCCTCCGCACGGGCCCGGGCACGGACGCAACTCAAGGCCGCAACGGGCGCCGCTCCGAGCGCACTGCCGCCGGGAGAGCTGTCGCTCGTTCTCTTGACCGATTCGGCGCTCGCGGAACTGCACCGCAGCTTCCTGGATGACCCGAGCCTGACCGATGTGATCACATTCGAGGCCGATCCTCTGGCCGGTACCGCGGGCGAGGTCTGCGTTTCGGTCGACACCGCGGCCCGCTACGCCCGTACCGCCGGTCGTGAGTTTGCGGAGGAACTCAGCCTCTATCTGGTTCACGGCCTGTTGCACCTCGTCGGCTACGACGATCTCCTCCCGGCCCGCAAGCGCCGCATGCGACTTGCAGAGCGACGCGCCATGAACCTCCTCCGTCAGCGGTCGGCGATTCCCGGCTTCCGCCTGCCGATTCGCCCGCGGCGTTGAGTTTTCCGGGAAGCCCCGCTTCCTCTGAGGCGTGGCCTCCCGTTCCCCGTCCGTCCGCCCGACTTCCGCTCCCGAGCCGCGAGCCCGCCCCGCGTGCATTCGATTGCGGGGGGTGCGCCAGAACAACCTGAAGGGATTCGACCTCGACATCCCGCTCGGGCAGTACGTGGTGGTCACCGGTCTGAGCGGAGCGGGCAAGTCCTCGCTCGTGTTCGACACGCTGCACGCGGAGGGACAGCGGCGGTACGTCGAGACCTTCAGCGCCTACACGCGTCAATTCCTCGACCTGCTCAGCAAACCGCAGGTCGATTCCATCGAGAAC
>CAZEJZ010000265.1:0-4842 GCA_964512415.1 uncultured Opitutaceae bacterium | reverse complement strand
GTCGCAGGACGGCTTGCGCCTTCTGGTCGATCTCGCACGCCCAGGTGGTGCGGAACCCGGCACGCTCAAATCCGAGGTCGAAGCCGCCGATGCCCGCGAACAGCGAGCCGATGGTGCGGTGAATGTAGGGGCTGTTCCGTTCGTCTTCGCTCACACGCCACCTCGCCGTTTACAAGTTGTCGAACTCCTTGGCGGCCCGACTGCGGCGCCGCTTGATCTCGGCGCGAACCGCGTCAGCTACCCACCTCGAAAGCGTCTTCCGGTCGCTGTCCGCGAACGAGCGCAGCGCGTCGCGCTCCTGCTCGTTGAGATCGTAGAGGACGATGCGCCGCTTGAGCGCCGGTCGAGGGTCGGCCATGCGCGGACTGTAGCGATACCGTGACGCTACGGTCAAGGGCAAAGTGAAGCGCGCCGGTGATCGTACCCGACGCGCCCACTCCAAAAGGTCCGTTTCGCCACCACCGGGGGGACTGAAAACGAGTTTTTTCTCGTTTTCGGCGACCGACCCGCGGACCCGGAAAAACTAGAACGGGAAGTCCTCCGCCGGCGGCTCCGCGTCGGGCCGAGCCTTGATGTTGCCGTTCGCCTCGCCCTTCCCGAGGAACACGACGTTGGAGGCGTTCACCTCCGTGGTCACGCGCTCGACGCCCTGCTTGTCGGTCCACTTGCGGCTCTGAAGCTTGCCCTCGACGTAGACCTGGCGGCCCTTCGACAGGTGGGTCGCGCAGAGCTCGCCCAGCTTGTCCCACGCGGTCACCGACACCCACTCGGTGCGCTCCTGCCACTGCCCGTCCTTGCCCTTCCACTTCTCGTTGAGCGCAACGCGGAAGTTGCACACAGGCTTCGGGCCGGCCTGCCGCAGTTCGGGATCGGCCCCGACGTTACCCACGATCATCACCTTGTTGACGCTAGCCATTGGATTCCTCACTCCGGGGCTGGATGCCCCACACATCGGCCGAGGTGGCCGAAGACAAGCCGGCGGCTTCTTGGATCCACTTGGGGAGCCGTTCGTACTCCCAGCGGTGGACCGCGCCGAGCCGGCGCAGTTCGCTCATGCTTTCGGGGTTGTGAAGCGTCGCCGCGAGCTCGCACATTCTCGCGTACACGATGGCGCTCTCGTCTAGCGGCGCCACGCGAGCATCTCCTCCTCGACTTGCAGCCGCTCCCAGCGGGGAGCGCCTCGTCGGTGGCTGGCCTGCCAGCGCACGATCAGCGCGACCAAGCCGGCCAAGGCGTCATCGCCGGGGTTCGTTCCGGGCCGCACCACCAGGTCAGTCGGTGGCGTCCCATCTTCACGGTCTTCCGGTTGCTGCACTTTGTCCATCCTTCACAGCAGTCATTGGGCAGGGCCGGCCCCTCGGGGAAGGCGACCGGCAGGGTGAGTTGTCCGACGATGGCGCCGGTGGCGGCGGCGGCGAGAAGCCACCGCAGCATCAGTGCAAGTCCTCGCCGGGAGAGGGCGCCGTCATGCGCTCCACGACGATCTGGTGAGGCTGGACGAACTCCCACTCCTCGAGGATCTCCGCGACCTCCGGGTGCCAGATGCGGTGCAGGCCGGGGAGTTCCTGCGGGACCACGGCGAACAGGTCGCCCATGCGGGTGATGGCGTTCCCGTTGCCGCGCCAGGTGATGGGGCGTGCCCACAGGGTGGGCGTGACGTTCAGCTTGCTGGCGACCTCGACGATGGTGATCACAGGTGACGCTCCTTGTACAGGTGCTGCTCGAGCAGTTCGATGATGGTGATGGCGGAGACGCCCCAGGCGTTGGCCTTCATCTCTTCGATGGAGGTGCGGGCGGCGTCTTCCTTGCGCTGCGCCCAATCGCGATGGTGGCCGGCGATGATGATGGCGTCCTTGACGCCGTGTTCGTAGGCTTCCTGCTTGGCCTTGCTGATGATCTCGTCCAGTTGTTCCTGCGTCATCCAGCGGTGGATCTTTTCGGCGTCGGTCACGACCGGGACTCCATCATGTGCTGGGCGACGGCGCGGATGGTCGCGGTGGTGATGGCGGCGTGCTCGGCCTCGACGCGCTCGAAGAGGTCGCCCATGAGAGCATGAACGGTGCGCTTCGCCCACTTCTGGTCGCGGGTGAGGCGCTTCGCCTTGACGGGGGCGGCCTCGACGGGGGCCGGCGCGGGCTCGGGCTTGACCTCGACCGGGGCCGGGGGCGGAGCAGGAGGGGCGACCGGCTCCGGCTTGACCACGCGATAGAACCACAGGCCGCCGCTGATGCGCTTGACCTCGACGGTCCAGCCGCCGAACCTGGGCTTGCGAAGGTCGCGCACTCGGGCGCTCACGGAGAGCATCGACGTGCCCGTCTCGCGGGCGATCTCCTCCAAGTCGTGCCAGCGGCCGTCCGACATGAAGTCGCGCACGCGCGTCATGTGCTTGTTGAGCCGCGGGCCGTCCAGCTTCGCGTCGAACGTCTGGCCGTCGAACTGCTTGTTCTCAGTCATCACACGCCTCCAAGAGATCCTGCGCTCCCTCGGGATGCAGGGTTGCGCCCCGTAGCTTCGGGGCCTTGTTTCGCCGCGCGATTGCGGCCTTGCATGGAGCACATACGGTCTGGTCGTGCCGCGAGATGATGTTGCCGTCGCACGCTACGCGCGCCTCGCACCTGGGCCACTCACGCTGCCGGGTCCGAGCCATTGTTGGCCTCCTTGTTGACCGCGTGAACGACGTTGTCGTGGGCGCGCAGGAACGAGCCGAGGAACGCCTCGAGTTCGTCGGCGTCGGGATCGGAGATCATCGTGGTCTTGTTGCAGGCGCCGCACACGAAGTAGTAGCTGTTGCCCAGCCGGTAGGTGCGGATCACGACTCCCTCCAAGCGTCCACGGTGGTCGAGCGGACGGCGCCGATGGCGCGGAGCTCGCTGTAGAGCGCCTCGATCTTGGCGCGCAGTTCCTTCCCGGCGAAACCGGCGGCCTTGAGTTCGCGCTCGATGGCGGTCTTGGTGACCGAGTACTTCATCTCGACCGCGCGGTTCGCGCCGGCGGCATGGATGGCGTCTCGAGCAGCAGCCCCGTCCGCTCCGTTGAGTGCGATCGTCTCGCGCTCGCTGGTGACCTTGCGCCACTGCCGACCGCCGGGGAGCGAAATGCCGCCGTCCGCGGCGTAGGTCTTCAGCGCGGCCTCCACCTGGTCGCAGGCGGCCTGCACTTGGCGCAGGCGCAGGAAGAGCGCGGTGGCCTGCTCGGGCGAGGTGATCTCCAGCTTGGCCGGCTCGACGGTGGCGACGAGCGCGTCGGTGGCGGTGACCGTGCTGGGGCAGATGCTGACGGCGCGGCAGCGGCGGCAGTGCGACCCGGGCTCGGGCTTGCTGCTGGGCACGCTGCGGGCGAGGCGGGCGACCTCATGCGCCGCGGCGGCGAGGGCGGGCGCGTCGAGCGTATGCGAGGGATGGGTGGCCTCGTCGGAGATCCGCACGACATGGACGGGGACCGACTCAAGGCGATGCGCGCGGGCGAGGCAGAGCGCATAGAAGCGAAGCTGCCAGTTGCTCGCGGCGTCGGCGGTCATGCGGCCGAAGTCCTTGCCCGTCTTCCAATCCACGACGTGCCCGTGCTCGGCGTCGAACGCGAGGGCGTCGATGGTGCCGGCGATCTCGTCGGGGCCGGCGACGTAGCGACGGTGCGCGGACACCTCGAGCGGGCGGGCGGTGTCCGTGGTGGTGCTGTAGGCGTAGGGGCGCTCGGTGAGCCACGCCTCATGCCGCAGCGGCGACTTGTGCCACCACGCGCGCCAGGTGTCGAAGAGCGACTGCGCCTGGTCGGACAGCTTGGGCGTGGAGCCGCAGAGCGCGACCTCGATGGCGGCGTGAACCTCAGTGCCGAGAAGCATCTCGGGCGTCGGGGCGGCCGGGGCGGGAGTCTCGACCTCGGGGCGCGCCCACCACTGGCAGGCGCGGAAGACGGGGAGCGAGGAGCCGGTGACCTTCACTTGGCACCTCCGAGGGTCTTGCGCTTCTGGCCGTAGAGGGCGCGAAGCTGGGCCTGCTCGTCGGCGGAGAGGATGTCCTTGGCCGCGGTGATGCGGCCGGCGACGGCGGTGAGTTCGTCGGAGGTGGAGGCGGCGTCGATGGCGTTCTGTGCGGCGAGGAAGGCCGCGCTGCGCTCGGCGTCCTGCGCGGAGGGCTCGACCACGACGCCCTCGACGGCGGCGGCCTTGGCCTTGTGGGCGGGCTCCTGCGCTTGATCCATCTCCTCGGGCGAGTAGAGCCCGGAGAGGTCGGAAGAGAAGGCGCGGCGCAGGGCGCGAGCCTCGGCGCACTTGGCGAGCATGACGCGCGGCATCTTCTTCCAGATGGGGCTGCTGCCGCGGTACTCCTCGTAGTAGGCGCTCTCCTCAACATCGAACCAAGTGCCGTTGACCAGCTTCTTCACGGTGACGTAGGCGGCGACGAGGTTCTTCGCCTCATCGTACTCGTAGCGCGTGGGGCCGGGTGCGTAGCAGCCGGTGCGCTCGGCGATGGCGCGGAAGCCGTCGATGCTGACGATGATGCCCTGCGGCGTGAAGTAGACCTGCTTGGTGAACGGATCAAGGTTGCGGGACTTGCAGACCTGGAGGAACAGCGCCAACTGACTGTCGTTCGCGCCGCGCGCGACGGTCTGCTTGATGGTGTCGATCTGCTCGCGGGAGTAGTCGGTGGACTTGGCGAGGGCGGTGGTCATCGGAGCTCCATGTGGGGGAAGGCGGCGAGGGCTTGGACGGCGGCGGCGTAGCGGGCGACGTACCCGTCGAGGTCATCCTGCGTGATCTCGGCGGCGGCCCGGGCGAGAGCGGCGGCGAGCAGTTCCTGCTTCGCGCGGAGGTAGGCGTCCATCACGGCGCCTCCGGCGTGCCGT
>CAZEJZ010000264.1:0-4855 GCA_964512415.1 uncultured Opitutaceae bacterium | reverse complement strand
GCTGCGCAAGTACCAGCACCAGGTGGAGTCGCTCGCGGCCCGCCTCCGCCTCGGGTTCTCCTACCCGCTCGTGCAGCCGTCGCTGCGCAGCGGTTTGGAGGGCTACCAGTATTACCAGGTGGTCTTCGAGGGCACGATCGACGGCGCGGGGCACTTCCGCCGGTTCATCGAGTTCGACTTCGTCTACTCCAGTTCCTGCCCGTGCAGCGCCGAGCTCTCCGAGCACGCGCGCGATGTCCGCGGCGCCTACGCGATCCCGCACAACCAGCGTTCCAAAGCCCGCGTGAAGGTGGAGGTGGCCGAGGGAGCGAAGCTGCGGGTCGAGGACCTGCATGCGCACTGCCTCAAGGCGCTCAAGACCGAGACGCAGGTGATGGTGAAGCGCGAGGACGAACAGGCCTTCGCCGAGCTCAATGGCGCCCACATCAAGTTCGTCGAGGATGCGGCGCGCCTGCTCTTCGCCGAGCTAAACCGCGATCCGCGGATCGCCGACTTCCAGGTCGCGTGCTCCCATCTCGAGTCGCTGCACTCCCACGACGCCGTGAGCGTCATCTGCAAGGGCGTGCCCGGCGGTTTCCGGGCGGACTTCACCGACTTCGCTTCGCTGGTCTGCTGAGCGCGCGGTCGCCGCGACGTTCTTCCCTCTGGTTTACCCATGCCGCGGACCTCCCCCAGCATCACCACGACCGCCACCGTCGCCCGGGCTCCATCTCAGGGCGCGCTCACCAAGCGTCGCAAGGTGGCGCGTCGGCCCGTGACGAAGACCGTGGTCGGCCAGGTCGACGACGGAGCGAGCTCCGGGCCGGTCGTGTTGGTCACGGGCGCGTCCCAGGGCATCGGTGCGGCGATCGCGCGCGCGTTCGCGGATGCGATTCCCGGCGTGCGGCTGGCGCTGGTCGCGCGCCAAGAGAAGAAGTTGGCTGCAGTCGCGCGGGAATGCGTGGCCCGAGGCGGGGTGGCGCGTGCGTTCGCCGGGGACGTGAGTTCCGAGGCCGACGTCGCCCGCGTCGCGGAGGAGGTGCGGGCTGCCTGGGGTGGCGTCGACGTGCTCGTGAACAACGCCGGCAGCTTCCGGCCGGGTCGGCTCCTTGAGACGTCCGTGGCGGATTTCGACGCGATGGTCGCGACCAACCTCCGCAGCGTCTTCCTCGTGACGCGCGCGTTCGCGCCCGCGATGGTGCAGCGCGGCAGGGGTGACATCTTCAACATGAGTTCCATCGCCGGGCTTGCGGCCTACCCGACGAGCGCGGGTTACTGCGCGGCGAAGTTCGGGGTGACCGGTCTGTCCAAGGTGATGCGGGCGGAGCTGCGGGACAAAGGAGTCCGTGTCTGCACCGTCTACCCGGGCGCCACGCTGTCGCCGGCATGGGAGGGCAGCGGCTTCCCGGAGGAGCGCTTGATGCCGGCGGAGGACGTCGCCCGGGCTTTCGTCGACGTGTACCACCTGACGCGGCGGACGGTGGTGGAGGAGATCGTGCTGCGGCCGCAGGCCGGCGACCTCTGAGAGGGGGCGCGCCGGAATTCGGGCGCGCGCGGCCTCGTTGGTTCAGGCGTTGGGTGCGTGCTGCTCGGCGTGGATGCCGGAGAGATTGCCAGCGCCGGGCCTGCTGCCAGAGTCGGAGCATGGCCGCAGTCCTCGGACTCGATATCGGATCCTCCTCGGTGATTGCCGGGCTCCTCGATGGACGCCGGGTGTTGGCGGAGTCGCCGCGCGCGTTCTTCCGCACGCGGCACGAAGGGACGAGGGCGGAGGTGGATCCGGAAGTCCTGCTCGTGGCGGTGGCCACGGCGATTCGGGGTTTGGGAGCTCGCGCGCGTCGCGTTGAGGCGGTGGCGCTGGCAACGATGTGTCCGGCCTGGGTGGCGCTCGATCGGGACGGCAAGGCGCTCACGCCGATCGTCACCCATCAGGATCGGCGCAGCGTGGCGGAGGCCCGGGAGCTGGAGGAGCGGATCGGAGCGGACCGGCACCTCTCGCTTTGCGGCAGCCGGCCCTTCCCCGGCGGGATCAGTGCGACGACCTGGGCATGGTTTCGGAAGCACCAGCCCGGGGCGCTGCGGCGAGCGGACCTTGTCGGGCACCTCAACACCTTCCTGCACCGACGCCTCACCGGGGCCCGGGTGACCGACCCCTCGAACGCGTCGTTCACCGGGCTCTACCGCACGCTGACGCTCGACGGCTGGAGCGAGGAACTCTGCGCCAATCTTGGCGTATCGGATAAGCTGCTACCGGATGTGGTGGATGCTGACGTGATCGGCGGCCGCCTCACCCGGGAGGCGGCGCGGCGGCTCGGCCTGCCGGCCGGGCTGCCGATGCTGACCGGCCTGATGGACGGCAGCGCGGGAATGCTGCTCGCCGGCGCGCGAGTCGGGCAGCTTTTCAACGTGGTCGGCTCGACCGACGTCCTCGCGCTGTGCACGGACCGTCCCCGTCCCCATCCCCGCCTGCTGACCCGGGCGCTGGGGGTTGGCCGGAAGTGGCTGCAAGTGAGTACGCTCGCGGCGATGGCGTCGGCCCTCTACTGGGCGCGGGAGCAGTTCTTTCCGGAACTTTCGCTTGAGGAGTTTCAGCGCGAGTTGCGGGTCCTCAGCCGCCGCGGTCCGCGGCCGGGCAGCGCCGTGCGCTTCGATCCGTACCTGGCGGGCGAGCGCACGAGCATCGAGCAGCGGCAGGGAGCATTCACCGGACTGACTCTCGCGACCACGAAAGTGGACCTCCTGTCGGCGATCATCGAGGGCTTGACCACCGCGAGCGCGGAGCGCTTGCCGCTCCTGCGTACGACGGGCACCGCATTGCGCCGCACCGTGGCCGTGTCGGGCGGTGCGGATCGCCTCGACCGACTCATGCACCGCGACTGGCCCGGACGCTGGCAGTACCGCCCGGTGACCGACGCCACCATGCGCGGACTCGGGCTGTTGACGCCACGGGAGCGGTGACTGCCGCGGGCACTCTCGCCCGAGCAGGAGGAGTGACCGGCGATGGGGTCTTGAATCAGGTCGTAAACCCATGTGAACAAGAGCTTTGTCTGCAATTGAGAGAATGTGATCGGAATGTCGCAAAATCTATCACTTACTCTCGTTGCTCTCGCGTTGGCGGTGATGTCGCTGCCCAATGCGGCTTTCCCGCATGAAGACCTATTCCCACGTCAATTATCTCTGGGACGACGCCAAGGCGGCGTCCCTTGATCCGGTCGGTCGCTTGATCTACCGCTCCAACCTGCTTGGCAGTGACCAGCGCATCACGAACACCGGCGGCGGCAACACGTCGTCCAAGCTGCCGGAGAAGGATCCGCTGACGGGTCAGACGGTGGAAGTCCTTTGGGTGAAGGGTTCGGGCGGCGATCTGCGCACGAGCACGCGGGAGAATTTCTCGTCGCTCGATCAGGGGAAGCTGATCGCGATGCAGGCTCTGTATGCGGCGCGGTCGGACAAGGGCCTGAAGTCCCCGGCGGAGGACGACATGGTGGCGATGTATGCGCACACGACGTTCAACCTGAACCCGCGGGCCTCGTCGATCGACACGCCGCTGCACTCGTTCCTGCCGGGCCGTCACGTGGATCACATGCACCCGAACGCGATCATCTCGATCGCGGCGTCCGCGCGGTGCGAGGAACTGACGAAGGAGATCTTTGGCGGCGCGATGGCCTATGTGCCGTGGATGCGCCCGGGCTTTGAGCTGGGGCTGGCGATGCAGGAGATCGCGCGGAAGCAACCGTCGATCAAGGCGATCATGATGGGTCAGCACGGCTTCATCTCGTGGGATGACGACGAGAAGGTCTGCTACATCCGCACGCTGGACCTGATCGAGCAGGCGGCTCAGTACATCGAGACGAAGTACCAGGCGAAGGGTGGCGATGCGACGGTGTTCGGCGGTGCCAAATACCTCACGCTGGCGGAGGAGCCCCGTCGCGCGGCCTTCGCCGCGATCCTGCCGTGGCTGCGCGGTCAGGTCTCGGCGCAGCGGCGCTTCATCGGCACGATCCAGGACGACGAGCGCATCCTGCGGTTCGTGAATTCGAAGGATGCCGCGCGCCTGGCCGCGCTGGGCACGTCGTGCCCGGATCACTTCCTGCGGACGAAGATCAAGCCGCTCTACGTGGACTGGAATCCGCAGGCGGAGGACCTCGCCGCGCTCAAGGCAAAGCTGGCGGCGGGCATCACCCAGTACCGCAAGGACTATGCCGCCTACTACGAGGCGTGCCGTCGTCCGAATTCCCCGGCGATGCGTGACCCGAACCCGACCGTCGTGCTGATTCCGGGTCTCGGGATGATCGCGTGGGGCAAGGACAAGTCGGAGTCGCGGGTCACGGCTGAGTTCTACAACTGCGCGGTCGAGGTGATGCGCGGGGCGGAGGCGATCGATCGCTACATCGCGCTGCCCCAGCAGGAAGCCTTCGACATCGAGTACTGGCTGCTCGAGGAAGCGAAACTGAAGCGCATGCCCGCGGAGAAGGAGTTGGCGCGGCAGGTCGCGGTGGTGGTCGGCGCTGGCTCGGGCATCGGTCGCGAGACGGCGCTCCGACTCTCGCGCGAGGGCGCGCACGTCGTGGCGGTCGACCTCAACGAGGCGGCGGCGCAGGCGACCGCGAAGGAGATCACGGACCGGCTCGGCCTCGGCATCGGGGTGGCGGGCAGCGGCATCTCCGGCTGCGGCCCGGCCGTGGGCTTGGCGGCGAACATCACCGACCGGGCCAGCATTCGTCGCATGCTCGATCAGGTGGCGCTCGCTTTCGGTGGCTTTGACGCGATCTGCGTCACCGCGGGCATCTTTTTCCCGTCCGACCGGACCGGTCACATCCCCGATGACAAATGGGCCGCGACCTTCGCGATCAACGTCACGGGCAGCTACCTGGTG
>CAZEJZ010000263.1:0-4873 GCA_964512415.1 uncultured Opitutaceae bacterium | reverse complement strand
TACGTCAGCAGATCTAGGTTGACCAGCCGCTGCAGCGGCGAGCCCGCCTCGGTGAGGCGTTGACGGATGAAGTTGCTGCCGATGAAGCCGCAGCCGCCGGTGACGAGAAGATTCATGCGCGGAAGGGGGCGTGGTTTCAGGCGGCCCGCCATTCGCGCAGCGAGCGGCGGACGGCGTCGTGCACCTCGGTCAGCTGGATGCCCGCGGCGGCGAGTTTGGCGGAGCTCATGAGGCAGTTGCTGCGCGGCGTCTTGGCGGCGGTGCGCATGAACTCGGCTTCGTCAGTGAAAAATTCGAACGACTTCGTGCAGACGCCGCTCTCCTGGATGAGCGCGACGACCTCGCGCGTCGTGACGTGGCCGGGATTGGTGACGTTGTAGGTACCGAAGGGGATCCGCTTTTCCCAGCAGGCAAAGCAGGCGCCGACGAATTCGTGGAGGTGTGAGATCGAGTTGGCCGCCTCGAGCAGGCGCGAGTAGCGCATCAGCTTGGTGAGGTAGTTGCGCGGACTGTCGATGTGGTCGAACGGAATGCGCAGCCGCCAGATGAAGACGTCGGGATGGCTGGCGAGGACTTCTTCCCCGAGGGCCTTGGATCCGCTGTAGAACGAGCAGTTGTCCTGACGGAACGTGAAGTTCGGCGCGTCGGTCTCGGTGAAGCCGGTGCCATCGGCGCGGGCTCCGGTGAAGATGCAGCCGCTGGAAACGTGTCCCCACGGCACACCCGCCTGTTCGCAGGCCTGCGCGATCAGGCCCGGGAGCACGGCGTTGCCCTGAAGACATTCGGCCTTGTGGAGCTCGCAGGCATCCACGTTCGGCTTCCCGGTGTAGCCCGCGGCGTTGATGACGAACGAGGCTCGGCTCTCGCGGAGTGCGGCGGCAAGGATCGAGGGATTGGCGTAGTCCAAGTCGGCGCGGCGTACGTTGCGGAAGGCGACGCCTTTGCGGGAGAGATGCTGCTGAAATGCCTGACCGACGTAGCCGGAGCCACCGAGAAGGAAGATCATGGAGTCGCGTGACAGTTAGGGACGGAGGCGGAGCGAACAAGGCGAAACTCGGGTCGGGGATGACCCGCGGTCGCGACGTTCGGCGAGAGAAAGGACTGGCACCATGACGTGGATCGAGGCACGGTTCCGGGTTCCCGACCTCAGGCGGGAGCGACATGCTACTTTGGGTCTACCGCTTCCTGTTCGTGCCCGTGCTCGTTCTGATGGCGCCACGTTACCTGTGGCGGATGCGCCGCCGCGGCGGCTACGGATCCGGATTTGCCCAGCGGCTCGGCGCAGTGGCGTGGGTTCCGGCGCGGCGGCCCGGGGTGCGGCGCATCTGGCTGCAGGCCGTCAGCGTCGGGGAACTGCTCGCGATCGGACCGCTGTTGGAAGCGCTGGCGCGGGAGTCCGGGCTCGAGGTGATCCTCACCTGCACCACGAGCACCGGACGCGCCTTGGCGGAACAGCGCTACGCCCACCTGACGGCGGCGCGGGGCTACTTTCCCTTGGACTTCTGGCTGATCTCATCGCGCGTCTGGTCCGCCGTCGCGCCCGACCTCGTCGTCCTCACCGAGGGCGAGCGTTGGCCCGAGCACCTCGCCCAGGCCCGTGCGCGCGGCGTGAAGGTGGTCTGCATCAACGCGCGGATGAGTGACCGCAGTTTCCGGCGCATGCGTGCGTTCCGATGGGCCGTGCCATCGCTCCTGCGCGGCGTGACTCGCCTCTTGGCCGTCTCCGAGGAGGATGCGTCCCGCTTCCGTGCCGTCGGCTTCGAAGCCGGCGTCGTGCGGGTCGCGGGGAACCTCAAGCTCGACGTCGAGCCGATTGGACTGTCGTCGGCCGAGGAGTTGGGCCTCCGCGCTGAGCTCGGGTTCACGGATCGCGACCCGATTCTGCTGGGATCCTCGACCTGGCCGGGAGAGGAGTCGGCCTTGCTCGCGGCGTTCCGGCGATTGAGGGCGAAGGGGGTGGCGGCGCAACTGTTGCTGGTGCCCCGGCACGCCGAACGCCGGGACGAGATTATCGGCGACTTGACCGCCTCGGGCTTGCCCTTCCACGTGCGGTCCCGGGGTGTGGCGTCCTCGCGCGTTGCGGTGACCTTGGCGGACACCACGGGCGAATTGCGGCGGTTGACGGCCCTGGCGGCGGTGGTGTTCGTCGGCAAGAGTCTCCCGCCCCATCACGAGGGCCAGACCCCGATCGAAGCGGCGGCCGCAGGAAAGGCGTTGGTGATGGGTCGCGGCATGAGCAACTTCCGCGAGGCTTCGCGGGAGCTTGTCGCGGCGGGGGGCGCTCGTTGGGTCGACGGCGCGGCCGAACTGGAGTCCGTGATCGAAGCGTGGCTGCGAGACGATACCGCCCGCGCGGCAGCCGGCTTGGCTGCAAGCCAATGGCATCGCGTGAATCGCGGGGCGCTTCAGCGAACGCTGGCGGCGTTGCGGAGCGAGTTGGGGTGAGGCACCGGGTGTCAGATTAGGTTTGCGGGTGGCGGGCCGCGTCCTAGAACCGACGTTTTGGCTGATGCAGACCCACGGTCCAAAACGTGTCTATACCCCTCGGTCCGTAGAGTTCTGGTTCGGGAAGCTGTCGGGCGAGTGGGAGGAGTCCTTCTCCGAGCGCCAGCTGGAGGAAGGAGCGAAGATTTATCGTGAGGGCGAGGTCCGGGAATTGGAACTCACGGATCATGATGCCATCGTCCACCGTCGGGTGGAGAAGCGCGACGAATACGTGGTGATTGAGTGGGACGCGTCGGGACTGCGGGTGCGTTCCTCGACCACCGATGCGGAGGTGTCGCGGGCGCTGGCGGTGGCTGGCCTGCATGAGATCGAGGAACTGGTGGCCGACGAGATCTCGCCCTTGCCGGATGACAGTCCTCCGCCGGCGGCCGGGGAGATCGGCTCCCTGGCGGCGGATAAATCCGTCTCGGGGCTGCGCGGGGGTTTTTCGGGGCGTGATTCCCGGGTTGCTTCGTCGGTGAAGCCACCAGTTGGCCGTGGGGCGGCAGCGGCGGTTGCGCCGGCCGGGGCGGCTCGGGCGCTCGTGCTGGCGTTTGTCACGCGGGTGGAGGGTCTGATTTTCCGTGCGTATTGGAAAAATACCGACGGTTCGCGGTCTCCCGCGCACGGCGCGGCGGCGCACGCGCCGGGCGTGCCCCACGTTTCGTCGGGTGAACGGGCCAAGCTGATCGGCCTCGCGGCCTACGCCCGCAAGGCGCATTTCGTCTACCACACCGAAGTCGGCAGCTACACCCTGTCCTCGGTCGTGGAAATCCCGAACTTTCTCAAGGTGACGCTCCCCGCTTGGAAGCGCCTGTTCGCGATTGAACTCGACGAGGCCTCGGAGCGTTTGCTGCGCGGACCGCTTTCGATCGAGATCGAGGCGGTGGCGGATCGTCGCGGCGGGCGCGGCAGCGCGGCGGGGGCCCTAGATTTGCGCTGGATCTTCCGCGCGGGGGAACGGCTGCTGACGGAGGAGGAGGTGCTGCTGGTGACGCGCAGCGGGACGAATCCGATGATCCTGCCCAGCCTCGGGATCGTGACGTTGCCGGCCGACAAGCTGGCTTCGGTGGCCGCCTGGCAGCGGAACGTGGCGGAGACGCATGCGGATGGAACGCTCTCGCCGTACCTGATCTTTTCTCTCTTCAACGACACGAAGCTCAAGCTCACCCTGTCGCCCGAACTGGAGGCGTGGAGGCAGCGAGTCCTCGCGGCAACGTGCGAGGCGCCTCCCTTGCCCGCGTGGTTGCGGCCCTACCAGCGACGCGGCGTCGAGTGGATGAGTCACCTCTGTGATGTCGGGTGCCATGGATTGCTTGCCGACGAGATGGGCTTGGGCAAGACCCTTCAGGTCCTGTCGCTGCTGGCGGCGCGTCCTGTCCCGGGGCGTCCCCACCTCATCGTCTGCCCCGCGAGCGTTGTGCCGGTGTGGAGGGAGGAGATCGCCAAGTTTTTCCCGGAGCTGCCGGTGGACGTGCTCAAGACGGGCCACGACTTCGCGCACCGCAAGGATCCGGTGATCTGGCTGGCGAGCTACACGCAGCTGCGCAAGCACCGGGGGCTCCTCGATCGGACGGAGTTCGGGTACGCCATTCTGGATGAGGGGCAGTTCATCAAGAACCCGGACGCGAAGGTGACGCAGACCTGCTTCGCGATCCGGTCGCGGCACCGGATCGTCCTCACCGGTACGCCTCTGGAGAACCGCCAGCTCGACCTCTGGAGCATCTTCCGTTTTCTCCTGCCCGGCCTCCTTGGCTCCCGTGCCGGCTTCGAGGCCGCGCTCTCGGGGGATCGGTTGGGAACGCTGGAGCGCCTGCGCACTCAGCTGGCGCCGTTCATCCTCCGCCGCACCAAGACGGAGGTCGCCACCGAGCTGCCGCCGAAGGTGGAAATGGAACTCATCTGCCCGATGATCGACGTGCAGCGCACGGAGTACGCGCGCATCTGCACGGAGGGTCTGCAGCGGCTCGGTGATGACGTGGGGGCTGCGATGAGGGAGAAGAGCTTCGGCTTCCTGGCGCTCCTGACGCGGCTGCGGCAGGTCTGCTGCGATCCGGACATGCTGCCTTGGCTGCACGCGCCGCTGTCGGACTCGGGTAAGCTGAACCTCCTTGTCGAGAAACTCGCGGAGATCGTCGGCAGCGGACACAAGGTGGTGATCTTCTCGCAGTTCGTGATGCTGCTGGACCGCGTGCGCTCGGCACTGACCCAAAGCTTCCCGGATCTGCCGCGCTACGAACTCACCGGAATGACGCTGGATCGGCTGCGTCCGGTCCAAGCCTTCCAGACTGCTCCGGGCGCCGCCGTGATGCTGGTGTCGCTCAAGGCGGCCGGCACCGGGATCACGCTGCACGCGGCGGACTACGTCTTCCTGCTCGATCCCTGGTGG
>CAZEJZ010000262.1:0-4886 GCA_964512415.1 uncultured Opitutaceae bacterium | reverse complement strand
GGCAGTGGATTGGGCGCGCTGACTTCGCGGTAGGAGCCCGCCGTGCCGTTGCTGGCGGCGAAGACGGGTTTGGTGCCGTCGTTCCCCAGTTGAAGCGCGAAGCCCACATAGGGATCGGCGCCGGGAACCGCGAGGCCCTTGCCCATGAGCCAAGCATACGGCGTTGGAGCGGTCAGGTAGAACCAGCCCTCCATCGTGAAGGTCGAACCCGGGGCGAAGTCTGCGGTGGCGGCCGCCCGCAGGGGGGCCAACCCAATGGCCGTCACACGCTCCTGAGCCGGTGGCGTGGGCTGACTCAAACCGTAGATCGAGAATCCCGGCCAGGCGAGGAAGAGGATCCCACGAAGCACTGCGCCACCGCAACGACGGTTCAACATCCGTTCAGGCAACCGGGTGGACAGCGCGGCGCAAGCCGCAACCCGTCGGGTCCGCAGCTGACGTCAGCGGTTCGCCGGTCTGCCGACGTTGTTGCGACCGGACGGTCGGCGACCGGGCGACGCCGTGTAAGGCAGGCGGCCGGCGAGGCGAGGGTCCAGGCGCGAGCGGACCGACACCCGCGCGGGGAGCGCCGGGATGTGGCCGTCCACGCCTGGGATGCTCCTTGACCCCCCGGAGCGGTCGGGGTACCGGGACGGAGAGTGGCAGGTCGCCCGTGTCGGATGACCGCATCCCTTCCCATGGCTGAACGTACCATCACGACCGTGACCGGGGACATCCCGGCGAACGAGCTCGGCGCGACGCTCGCGCACGAGCACCTGTACTGCGACATTTCGGTGCATTCGGGGCGTGCGGACAACACCCTCACGGATGTGCCCGCGGTCGTCGGGGAGATGGAGTGGTTCCGACGGGCGGGGGGCCGCACCATCGTGGAGGTCACGCCGGTGGGGATCGGGCGCGACGCAGGGAAGCTGCGGGAGATCAGCGAGGCATCCGGGGTGCAGATCGTCAGCGGGATCGCCTTCTACGACCAGAGCACTTATCCCGAATGGGTGCGTTCCGCTTCGGCGGAAGTGATTGCGGATTACTTCGTGCGGCATCTGGAGGAGGGGGAGCATGGCGTGCGTGCGGGCCTGATCGGCGAGGTGATGAGCCACAACGAGCCCAAGGCCAACGCATCCGGATACCGCCTCGAGCCCTTGGAGCACCGCGTGTTTGTCGGCGCGGCGCAGGCGCAGCGGAGGACCGGGGCGGCGATCTCCACGCACGCCTCGCTCGGCCGGGCCGGCCATGCGCAGCTGGATGTTCTTGAGCGGGCCGGAGCGGACCTGTCGCGCGTCGTGATTGGCCACTGCGATGCCCACGTGCACGACGACATCGCGTTGGATCTGGCGTACTACTTGCCGATCCTGGAGCGCGGGGCTTACTGCCAGTTCGACATGATCGGCTGGGAAATGCTGGCTCCCGACGAGGCGCGGGCCGAACGGATCGCGGCGCTCGTTCGACTCGGGCACGCACGCAAGACCACGCTTTCCACGGATACCTGCCGCTTGTCGCAGTTCCGGCGCAATGGAGGGAGAGGGTACGATTATCTCTGGACCTCGTTCCTGCCACGGCTGAGGAGGCTGGGGGTGACCGATCAGGAGATAGCGCAGATGCTCATCGAGGCACCGTGCACCCTGCTGGCGCGCGGGTGATTCGACGGCGTCCGCCGGTCGGGGCAAGATCGGCCGGCGCGTGAGGCCTGCTTTCTTCGGTACCGATTTCTCAACCCGGGCTTGGCCTCGGGCGGCCCGTTTCGCCGCGAGCAGGCATCGCCCCGTCGAGAGCAGCGGTGTGGACCGTCGCCTCAGAGCGACGTTTCCTGCGGTGCGGGACCGTCGGACTTGCGTGGCACGAGCACGACGGGTTCGAGGTAGTGGACATCTGCCGGTTGGATCTCCCTTCGGAGCAGTTGCAGCAGGGCGCGACCGACATACCGACCGTTCTCGAAAACCTGATGCTCCATGGTGGTGAGCGGAGGGTCGCAGAATGCGGACAGGCTGGAGTTACCGTAGCCGATGACGGAGACGTCGGTGCCAATTGAAAGACCAGCCTCCCGGCAGGCCGCGATCGCACCGAACGCCATTGAATCGGTCGCGCAGACAAACGCGGTCGGTGCGGGACGCCGAATCAGGAGTGAGCGGCAGAGTTCGTGGCCGGATGCCTCCGTCAGGTCGCCGTGCAGCATCCACGCTGGATCCGGCTTCAACTTTCGGCTCGCGAGCGCCCGAAGGTAGCCCCGGCGGCGCAACTGGGCGAAATAGTACTCCTTCGGTCCGTTGATCAGCGCGATCCGCCGGTGCCCGAGATCCAGCAGCCGGGTCGTCGCCAGATGAAAAGCTTTTTCGTTATCGGTGTCGACCCACGCGTACGGTTGGTCTGATTCCGTCCGACCGTAGGTGACGAAAGGGATCTTCGCCGCGCGGGCCAGGTCCAGACGCGCGTCGTGCACCCGCGTGCGGACGATCAGCAGCGCGTCGACCCAGCCGCCCCGGATGAAGTTCTCGTAGAGGGCGGTTTCGCGAGCGGCGTCGTGCTTCGCCTGCATTGAGGCGAGGAGGTGATAGCCCGCCGGCTCGATTTCCGTGACCACGCCTCCGAGCAGGCTCGAATACATTGAGTCGACGGCCTGACCCGTGCTGCTTGCGGCGGGCAGGATGACCCCGATGGCCGAGGTCTTGCCGGCGCCGAGGCGGCGGGCGCTGGGGTTGGGGCGGTACCCGATGGCCTTGGCTCGGAGAGCGACCCGCTCGCGCGTGGCGGCGGAAACGTCGTCGTAGCCGTTGAGCGCACGCGACACCGTTGAGATCGACAGTCCGAGATCTTTGGCAAGGAGCACAATCGACATGGTACGGGAAGGAATTCCGGATACCGGAAGCGTGGAGCGGGTGAACAGCCCGGGTTTCCCCCGCTTTGTTTCCGGAGGGAGACGCTGCTTGACAAAAACGTTTCTGTCGAGACTTCATCTCGGCGGCCATCCGGCCTTCTTTCCCGCGTCTTTTCTCGTTGTGGAGGGGGGCGTCGATCTTCGGTTGGTGTTCGAATGTCAAAAATCTTTTCGCTGCTTCGTTCTCTGTTCCGGCCGAGCACTCTTCTCGGCGGTGGCTTGGCCTGCGGACGCCTTCCGCGGGAGTCTGGGACGTCGGAGACGGCGGCCTGAAGCGGCGCGGCCTCTGGCGGACAACGCGAGTTTCTTACTCTGATCTGTTGAGCACCAAGAGTCCATCCGTTGCCCTGCGGGTTCGTCGTTGGGGGTCTGGCTTGAGCCGGACGCGCCTCCTGTCCGGTCCGGGGAGGACATGCGCGTGATGCCTTCCACCCTGCTTGATCCCGCCGCCGCCACGCTCGATCGCAACTGGCGCGACGGCTATACCCTGCCGTCGCCGAACCTCTATCCGTTTCAGTGGAATTGGGACGCCGGATTCATTGCGCTCGGTCTGGCTTACGTGCGGCCGGAACGCGCCATCGCCGAGCTCCGCAGTCTTTTCCGCGGCCAATGGCGCAATGGCATGGTGCCGCATATCGTTTTCCACCGGCCGGCCGATAACTACTTCCCCGGCCCTGATGTCTGGGGCACGGACGCGGTTCCTTCGCGCCCGGCTGGCGTTCGTACGTCAGGCATCACCCAGCCGCCGGTCTTTGCCTTCATCATCGAACGAATTTCGTCGCTGCCGCTGGGGGCCACTCCGGAGTGGCAGGCATTCCGGCGCGAGATCTTCCCGGCGCTGATGGCTCAACATCGCCACCTCTACCGAAACCGCGATCCGTTCGGAGAAGGCCTCGTCTATATCCAGCACAACTGGGAGGCCGGTACCGACAATTCGCCCGTTTACGACGCGGCGCTGGAGGCGATCGACCTGACGCGGGCTCGTGACGTTTCAGGCCTGCGGCGGGACAACCGAACGGTTGCGGCGGCGCACCGGCCAACCGACGTCAACTATCGGCGCTACCTCGCCTTGGTTGATCTCTTCAACGCGTGCGGCTACCGGGACGCGGAGATTGCGGAACGATCCCCGTTCCTCATTCAGGACGTGCTTTTCAACGCGGTGCTCGCGCGTTCAAATCTGGCGCTGCTTTCGCTGGCTCGCGAGCTCAACGCCGATCCGGCCACGGTGGGCGAAATCGAGCGGTGGTGTGAAAAGACGTCGGCTGCAATCAACGCGAAATTCTGGGATGCGGAGCGTGGCTTCTACTTCCCGTACGATCTGCGCGCGGGTCGCCGGATCACGATCAAGACCTCCTCCGGCTTCATGCCCCTGTTTGCCCGGGTCTGCGATCCCACGCAGCAGCGGGCGTTGGCCCGTCACCTCACGTCCTCGTTCGCGCCGAGTGCGGACTGGCTCCTCTGTCCTTCGGTGGCGACGGACGAGCCCACCTTCAATCCGGTCGGATACTGGCGCGGCCCCGTCTGGGTGAATGTAAATTGGATGCTCCATCATGGCTTGCGCCAGGCCGGCTTGGACGAGCTGGCCCAGCGAGTAAGGTCCGACACGTTGCGCGCCCTCAACACCGCGGGCCGCTGGGAGTACTTTGACCCGCGGCCGAGCGTTGATCCATCCGCGCTCGGCCTTGGCACCGACGAGTTTTCGTGGAGCGCCGCCTTGGCACTCGACTTTCAGCGCAACCCCGCCGCGCTCTGATGCCGGGCGTCCTCGCGGGAAGCTCCTCGGGTGAGAGGGCGAGACGTCCGCCGTGCTGGCCCCTCCGTCACGCCGACTCTTGGTCGGCTCTGGCGGCGCGGGCGAGGTCGGTGATGGCGGCGGCGTAGGCTGACGCGATCTGGTCGCGCCACGCCTGCCCTTTTTCAGCTGTGCCGGCGGTGGCGTCGCCCATCACGCCGGATCGGGAGAGGTCGGCGGTGATCCACGCCAAGGTGCCAGGGGCGCGTTCGGGACGAAGATTCCCCG
>CAZEJZ010000261.1:0-4888 GCA_964512415.1 uncultured Opitutaceae bacterium | reverse complement strand
AGTGGCTCCGGGGCTCGCGGCTCACGAGCCGCGATCTGCTGCTCGTTTTTTCCGTCGGCGGGGGCAGCCTTGAGCGGAACGTCTCGCCCAATCTCGTAGAGGCGCTGCAACTCGGCCAGCAGGTGGGCTGCCGCATCATCGGCATCGTCGGCAAGGACGGGGGCTACACGGCCAAGGCCGCCCATGCCTGCGTGCTGATCCCGACCGTGAATCCGGAAGCGATCACGCCGCACGCCGAGGCGTTCCAGGCGGTCGTGTGGCATCTCTGGGTTTCCCATCCCGACCTGAAGGCTCGCGCCACCAAGTGGGAGAGCCTCGCCGCGCCCACCGCCCCCGCACGCTGACCCATGCCCGACTTCCGCGTCTTCTGCCAGCCGGCTTCCACCGAGCCGACCGAGATCCAGCTCTCGGCCGACGAGTCGCACCATCTCGTCTCGGTCAACCGCGCCCGCCGCGGCGATACCGTCGTGGCCTTCGACGGGCGCGGCCGCGAGTGGATCGGGGAACTCGTGCGCGATGACCGCCGCGCCGCCACGCTCGCGGTCCGGTTTCATCAGCAAGCCAAGCCGCTGCCCTACGCCATCACCCTGGGGCAGGCGCTGCCGAAGGGGCCCACGATGGATGCGATCGTGCGCAAGGCGACCGAGCTCGGCGTCGCCGCGATCGTCCCGCTCGAGAGCGAGCGGACCCAGGTCCACCTCGATTCGGACCGGCAGGATCGCAAGTCCGAGAAGTGGAAGCTGGCCGCCCTCGAGGCCGCCAAGCAGTGCGGCAATCCGTGGCTCCCCGAGATCCTCCCGGTGCAAAGCGCGATGGCCTTCATGCAGTCGAAGCGCACCGACGACTTGAAGCTGATCGCCTCACTGCGGCCGGGCGCACGCTCCCTGCGCGACGTCTTGGCGGAGTTCCGGTCACAGCACGGTCGCGCACCGCAACGTGTGCTCTGGCTCATCGGGCCCGAAGGGGATTTCACTCCCGCCGAGATGAGCACCAGCGCTTCCTGCGGCTTCGTTCCGATCACGCTCGGGCCGCTGGTCTTGCGCTGCGAGACCGCCGCGACGTACGCCGTCAGCGTGCTCGCGTACGAACTGCAGAACCGCTGATCAGCCGCTCGGCGCGGCGCGTCGTCACCAGACGAGCAGGCCGCCGGCGAAGGTCAGACCCGCCCCGACGCTGCAGAAGATGATGCGGTCTCCGGGCTGGAAGATGCCTTCCTGCGCCGCCCACCCGAGCGCCATCGAAACCGACGCGCCGCTGGTGTTGCCGTAACGGTCGATCGTCATCACGACCTTCTCGAAGGGAATGCCGACGCGCTTGCTGACCGCGCGCAGGATCCGCTCGTTCGCCTGGTGCGGCACCACCCAGGCAATGTCCTCGGGACGCAATCCGTGACGCCTGAGCGTGGCCTCGATCTGGTCCGCGAACGCGACGACGGCACTCTTGAAGACCATCGCCCCGTTCATCTGCAGGTAGAAGTCCGCCCGGTCCTTGCCACCCGGCTCCGGGAAGGGCCGCAACGCACCGCCGCCACGCCGCTGAATCGCCGTGAACTGCGTGGCGTCGCCGGCCAGCGCCATGCGGTGCAGCCGATGCCCGCCCGGCGCACGCGAGAGAATCGCCGCTCCGGCTCCGTCGCCAAAGAGGAACGCCGTCTCGTGGTCCGTCGGATTGGTGATGCGCGACAGCAGCTCCGCCGTCACGACGATCAAACTCCGCGCCGAGCCGCCGCAAATAAGCGAGCGCCCGACTTCCAGCGCATACAGCCATCCGGAACAGGCCGCGTTCAGGTCGAACGCAAACACGCCGGGAATGCCCAGCTCCCGCGCCAGCGCACTCGCCATCGCCGGCACCGGCTGGTCCGGGATGATCGTCGCCATGATGATGCCGTCGATCTCGGCCAGCGGCGTCCCCGACTGTTCCAGCGCCCGCCGCACCGCCGTCACCGCCAGGCTTGTCGCCGTTTCATCCCCGTCGGCATACCGGCGCTCCTTGATGCCAGTGAGCTTGATCATCTCCTCCTCAGTCCGGTCCGGAAACGCCTTCAGGATCTCACTCGTCGGCCGGATGTTCTTCGGCACCGCATAGCCGACACCGGCGATGCACACCGTGTCGGACAGAGCCGGCGCCGCGGCACCCGAGGATCCGGCAGTCGCAGGGGCCGCCGCTCCTGCTCCGCGACGCTGAAGGTACTGAGCAAAGTCATCGCCCGAAACCCGCCCACCTGGGCCAGTCGCCGGCACATCGGTCAGCGTCGCCGGATCGAGCCCGGCATCCTGCGCCAGCTTGAGCGCGCGCGGCGTCCAGCCCGGACCCCCACCGCCGCGAGCCGAGGTTGTCGCCGCAGCCGGGGGCGTCGAAACGGGGGCCGCCGCTACTTTCGGCGCCGCAGCCACCGACGCCACGACGGGCGCGGGAGCAGAGACGACTGCCGGAACGCTGCGGGCCACCCCTGAACCGGTCGCCGGCGTCACGCCCTCCGCGGACTTCAGATGCTGCAGCGACGCGTCCGCCGTCCGGATGCGCAGGAAAGGACCGCCGCTCGGAACAATGTCACCGGCGCGACACTGCACGGACACGATCTCCCCGTCGCAGGGCGACTCGTACTCGAAGACCGACTTGTCGCTCTCGAGCTCCGCGATGATCTGCCCCTTCCGCACCGCCGCTCCCGGAGCGACCTTCAAGTCGATGATGGTCAACTCGTTGACCGTGGCGCCCATCGCGGGCATCGGAACGTCGATGAGGAAGGTGGACATGCTCGGTTGCGTGGACCGGGAGCCTTGCGCGAAGAGCCGCCCCGGTCAATGCCCGGCTCAGCGTCAGCGCCGGCGTCCGCCGTTCGCTCGCGATCGCTCACGCGCCGCGGATCGATCAACTCGCGCGCACCGCGCGCCACACGGCGAGGATGCGCTGCAGCAGGGCGGGAAGGTCAGCGAGGGCGATCATGTTCGGTCCGTCGCTGATCGCGCGATCCGGGTCGGGATGGGTTTCAATGAAGACCCCGTTGGCCCCGGCCGCGACCGCGGCCAGCGCCAATGGCGCAACGAACTCGCGCTGCCCTCCGCTGCGACCGCCCGCGGCCCCGGGCAACTGCACGGCGTGGGTGGCGTCGAACACCGTCGGATACCCGTTGCGGGCCATGATCGGGAACGAGCGCATGTCGACGACAAGATTCTGGTAACCGAAGGTCGTGCCGCGCTCCGTCTGCCAGATCTCCGCCGCGCCGCCTTCGCGCAGCTTGTCGGTGACGTGACTCATCTCCTGCGGCGAAAGGAACTGCCCCTTCTTCACGTTCACCACGCGCCCGGTGCGCGCGGCCGCCAGCAGCAGGTCGGTCTGGCGGCAGAGGAACGCCGGGATCTGCACGACGTCGCAGACCTCGGCGACCGCCGCCACCTGCGCCGACTCATGCACATCCGTCAAAACCGGGAAACCATGGCTGCGCCGCACGTCCGCGAGCAGCCTCAACCCCTCCGCCAGCCCCGTGCCGCGCGCCCCCGCGAGCGAGGTGCGGTTGGCCTTGTCGAACGAGCCCTTGAACACGAGGTTCAGCTCGGGATGCGCGGTCCGCAGACGCGCCAGCGTATCCGCCACGGCACGACAGACGTCCGCACTTTCAAGCGAGCACGGACCCGCGATCACCAGCAGCCGGGAGGGGTCGTAGAGCATGGGAGGGCGGCCGGCTCAGCGTGCCGCCTTGCGACGCTTCCCGCCGCCGGTCCGGCGTTGCTGCGCCAGCGCGGCCTTGATGAAGGCCGCGAACAAAGGATGCGGCGCACTCGGCTTCGACTGAAATTCCGGGTGGAACTGCACGCCGACGAACCAAGGGTGATCCTTGATCTCGACGATCTCGACGAGGTTGCGGCGCGGGTTGATGCCGCTCACCACCATGCCCCCACGCTGGAGCTGGCCGACGTAGGCATTGTTGACCTCGAACCGGTGCCGGTGCCGCTCGCGGACCGAATCCTGGCCGTACGCCTTGCGCGCATGCGTGCCGGGAGTGAGCGCGCACTCGTAGCTGCCGAGCCGCATGGTCGCGCCCTTGTCGATCACTTCCTTCTGCTCCTCCATGAGATTGATGACCGGATGCGGCGACCGTTCGTCGAATTCCACCGAGTTCGCACCTTTCAGCTTCAGGACGTTCCGCGCGAATTCGATCACTGCGATCTGCAGGCCGAGGCAGAGTCCGTAGTAAGGAACGCGATGCTCGCGCGCATACCGCGCCGCCGCGATCTTGCCCTCGGTCCCGCGATCGCCGAACCCGCCGGGCACCAGGATGCCGTCGAGCCCCTTCAACTGCCGCAGGCCGGCCGGCTTCTCCAGGTCCTCCGCGTCGATGCGCACCACCTCAACCCGCGTGTTGTTCGCGATGCCGGCATGCGTGAGCGACTCGTAGACCGACTTGTACGCATCCTGCAGCTCAATGTACTTGCCCACCACCCCGATGCGCACGGAGTGCGCGGGCTTCACCACGCGGCGGACAATCTCCTCCCAGACGTTCTTCGCCGGCGGTGGATTCTTCAGGCCGAACAACTCGATCACGAGGTCGTCCATGCCTTCCTTCTGCAGCGCAAGCGGCAACTCGTAGATCGAGTGCGGCACATCGCGGCACTCAATCACCGCCTTCACCGGCACGTTACAGAACATCGAAAGCTTGTCGCGCAGGCCGTGATCCAGCGGGTGATCGCAGCGGCACACGAGCACGTCGGGCTGAATGCCGATCTCCCGCAGCTTCGCCACCGACTGCTGGGTGGGCTTGGTCTTCAACTCCCCCGCCGCCTGCAGATAAGGCACCAGCGTGACGTGGATGAAGATCGTATCGCGCGGGCCCACCTCGAGCGCAAATTGCCGCATCGCCTCCAGGAAGGGCAGGCCCTCGATGTCACCGGTC
>CAZEJZ010000260.1:0-4899 GCA_964512415.1 uncultured Opitutaceae bacterium | reverse complement strand
CAAGGATCGTCGCCGCCGACACGAACCCTGCCAGCCGCCCTCCGCCGCGAGCTGCAACGCTGACCCTCCAGCCTGAATCCGCCCTTCCCTCCGCCTCTTCGTCCCTTTCTCAGATGAGCAAATCTTTGTTCGCCCAACGCCGCGACGGTCGCGTCGCCGCCCTCCAATTCCTGTTCGCATGGAGCCTCAACCCCCCCGTGAATCTCACGGAGGATCTCCGCGTGTTCTTTGAGAGCCAGGAGCACCCGCGCGATCACTACGCCTTCGGCGAGGAATTGATCCACGGCGCCATCGCCCACATGGCGGAGATCGACGGGCACATCCGCTCGCTCGCCCAGAACTGGGACTTCGAGCGCATCGCCAAGATCGACCTCGCCATCCTGCGCCTCGCCATCTTCGAGATGAAGTACCGGAACGACATCCCGCCCGTCGTCTCGATCAACGAGGCCATCGATCTGTCGAAGCAGTTCTCCAACCTCGACGCCAAGCGCTTCATCAACGGCATCCTCGACCGCTTCAAGGATCAGGTCGGCCGCGACGCGCGCAAGGCCGAGTCCGCCTGAGGCTGCCGCGCCATGTTCGGGCTCTTCCGCAAATTCAAGGAGGGACTGTCCAAGACGGTCAGCGCCATCGCGTCCAAGACGCGCGGGCTGTTCTCCGGCCGCGCCATCGACGCCTCCTCCCTCGAATCCCTCGAGGAGGCGCTCTACACGGCCGACTTCGGCGTCGCCACGACCGAGGAAATCCTCGCCGAGATCAAGGACGCCGCCAAGCGCGACAAGGAGCTGCGCGGCCAGCAGGCCGCCGCCATCGGCGCCGCCGTCCTCAGCCGCGTCCTCGCCGGCAGCGAGGGCACGCTGACCCGCGCCGCCAAGGCGCCGACCACCATCGTGATGATCGGGGTCAACGGCTCCGGCAAGACCACCACCACCGCCAAGCTGGCGTGGCTGCTGAAGCAGCAGGGGCACTCGGTCACCGTCGCCGCCTGCGACACATTCCGCGCCGCCGCCGTCGAACAGCTCCGCGCGTGGGCCCAGAAGCTTGATCTGGAACTGATCGCCAGCCAGCCCGGTGCCGACGCCGCCGCCGTCGCCTTCGACGCGTGGCAGGCCGCCAGCGCCCGGGGCCGCGATTTTCTCCTGATCGATACGGCCGGACGTCTCCACACGAAGAGCAATCTGATGGAGGAGCTCGCGAAGATCCGCCGCGTGCTGCAGAAGCACGACCCCGCCGCACCGCATCACCGGTGGCTCGTCGTCGACGGATCCCTCGGCACCAATTCCATCGAGCAGGCCCGCGTCTTCCACCAGAGCTTCGGTCTCACCGGCCTCATCGTCACCAAGCTCGACGGCACCAGCCGCGGCGGCGCCCTGGTCGGCATCTGGCGCGAACTCAAACTGCCGATCTACTACCTCGGTCTCGGCGAACAGGCCGAGGATCTCCAGCCGTTCCGCATCGATCTCTACGCTCGCGCGGTCTTCGGCCTCGACGAAAAGACCGGCAACGGCAGCTGAGGGCCACCCGGACCCACCAGCCACCGCCAGTCCAGCCCGCGTTGCGACGCCCTGGACTGCCGGAGGGCACCGTGGCGCCCCAACGCGGGGCGTCCGCACCCGAGGGCACGGACGCCGCGCGCGTATCTCAGAACGCGAGCCGCACCCCCGCCGTCCAGGAGCGCCCGACCCGCGGAGCCACGTCCTTCAGGAACGAGGTGTGCACGCGCGCTTCCTCGTCCGCGAGGTTCCGCCCGCTCACGAAGAAGTCCAGGGTCGTCGTCCCCACGAAGGCACGGTACATCGCATAAGCCTCGATCCAGGTGTAACCCGGCGTCGGCGTCTCTCGTTCCGTGACGCGCCCCTGCCGGGCGACGCGCTGCACGCTCACACCGGCCGCCAGGCCGCCCGCCGACCAGTCCAGCCCAGCCAGCGCCTTCGCCGCCGGGATGCGGGGGAGCGGTGCTCCGCCGCGCCCTTCCGCACGGGTCAGGTCGCCCACGAGCCGGAGGTCGAGCCGGTGCCGCTGCCCTTCGTGCAGGTGGAAGATCGTCTCCAGTTCCGCCCCGCGGAACTCCGCCTTCGACTGCGTGAAGCGGTACACCGGCAGTTCGTCCTTCTCCTCACCGGTCGCCACTTCGTCGATGAAGCCTTGGAAGCGGTTGAGGTACACGCTCGCCACGCCCGTGACAAAACCCTCGCGACGACGGAGGCTCAGCTCGATGCCGTTCGAGGTCTCCGCTTCCAGGTTCGGATTCCCGATTTCGTACGTCTGCGTCCCGGCGTGCGCCCCGTCCGCAAAGAGCTCCTGCGCATTCGGAGCCCGCTCGGTACGGGTCAGCGAGAGCGCCAGCGAGTCCTCCGTCGACCATGGCCAGATCAGGCCCACGCTCGCACTCAACGCATCATCCTCGCGCTTCCGTTTCGTCTCTTCGTTTCGGACGCGTTGATTCTCCCATCGTACGCCCGCCTGCGCCGTGACGGCGCCGGCCTTGTACTCTTCAAAGAGGAAGAGGGCTCGCTGCTCCGTGACCGTCGGGGGCAGGAATGCCTCCGCCCCTTCCGCCGTGAAATCGCTCCGCGAGGCCTGCGCACCCCACGCGCCTTCAAATCCAGCGAGGGGCGCGTGCAGCGCCTCAAGCCGGAACTCGTGGGCTTCGTTGCGGAAGGTCGTGCCGACTTCATCCCCTTCCAGTTCCACGTGGCGGTAATCGGCCTGGCCCCACTTGAAGCGAAGGCCGGTGATCAGGCCTTTGCCACCCGACCAATCGCCCTGCAGGTCCCAGCGGCGCTGGCGCAGGTCAATCCGCACGTCTTCCTCACCGTGCTCGGCCTCGGCGTAAGCGGCATTCGGTTCCTTTTCGCCAAGTTCCTCATGCTCGTGATGGGCATGCGCCCCAGCCGGGACGCCGTAAAGGGTCTCAAATCCACTCCGCACCAGCCCGACGCGCAGGGTCGGCGAAACCCACGAGAGTCCCGCCGCTCCGCCCTTCGCTTCCACCGCCGTGTTGGGAATGACTCCAGCGATCTCCTCCGGGGGCGCCACGCCGGCTTCTTTTGCCTCCTCTGCCTCCTCCGCCCGCAGCGCTTCACTCTCCGCGAAGCCCGGGATTTCAAGGTCACCCGCCGTCCGGCGAAAGGCATCCAGGTGCAGGATCAGGGCGCGGTCCGCCGTTCGCGTGAGCGCCACGTCCAACCACCCACCGGCCTCGCGCTCATTCGCGCCGCTGCCGAGGCGAAACTCGGTCGTGCCCGACACACGGCTCTCCGGCACTTCACGCTCGATGCGGTGCGAGATCACGTTCACCACGCCGCCGACCGCCGAGCTGCCGTACAACAACGAGGCCGGCCCGCGCACGATTTCCACGCGGTCCACCAGGAAGGGCTCCACGCTCACCGCATGGTCCGGGCTCACCACCGAGGCGTCCATCGTGCCGACGCCGTTCTCCAGCAGGCGAATGCGGTCACCGCCAAGGCCGCGAATGATCGGGCGTCCGGCGCCCGGACCGAAGGCCGTGGAGGACATGCCGAGCTCGCCCGACAGGGTCTCACCGAGCGTACCCTGACGGCGCAGCGTCAACTGCCGGCCACCGAGGACCGCCGTCGCCACGGCGATGTCGGTCTGGCTGCGTTGGAAGGGCAGCGCCGTGACCACGACGTGCTCAAGATTCACCGTCTCGTGATCCGATGCCTTCGCTCCGGACGGAGAGGCGATCACCGAGGGCGGCGCCACCAGGGCGAGAAGAGCTCCGAGCCGCAGCCCGGAGGAATGAGAAAATAGGAAAGGGAAAGATTTCATGAACACATACCGGTTGAAGCGTCCCGACACGCGGTGGCCGGGGACGGAGGCCCGGGCGGGCCTGATGATGGAACGACTGCCTGCGACGGGACTCAGCCTCGCCGCGCTCGAGCGGTCACAATGACCGCCACGGGAAACGCTCCGAAAGTTGACGACGGACACACCGGAGAACCAGCCGGTGAGCCTCGCTCACCCGGTCTCGCTCGCATGCCGCACCCTCACGGGGCTTGACCTCAGGCCGCCGGCGGGCCGCGCTCCGGCTGCCGCAGGTAACGCGTCGGCGCCAAGGCCAGCGCCTCGGGCGCGCGCGGGGCTTCCGCCACGACGCACTCCGGCGCCCGCACACTGACCAGCGGAGCCAGACCGGAGTCGACTCCCTGAGCAAAGAGTTGCACCACGCAACCGGCATCGGACTCCGCCAGCGGATCGCGCTCCGAGTGCGACGAGTGCTCGGCGTCATGCGCGTCATGCGCGTCATGCGCGTGACCACAGGCCGCCACGCCCGCACTCGGCCCGTGCGCATGGCCGTGCAGCCACGCGTGCAGTTCCGGCGTCACCGCCAACAACCCGAGCACCAGCGTCAGCAACGCCAAGCCGCCCGCGATCACGCGGTGGCCGAAGGCCGGACGGTAGGGGCGACGGGATCGACGCACGGCGGTCACCATGGCAACGCGCATCGCTTCGTCAACGCTGGCTGAACGGTCGCAGCCCAGGCGGTCATGGGCGCAGGTGGAGAAAATCGAGGTCGGTGAAGGTGGCGAAATCGGAGTCGAAAGAGACGACGCGGGCACCGGCAGACGAGGCGAGGGCGGCGATCCAGGCGTCGGTCCAACGGTGAGCGGGAAAACCGGGGACGCGGCTCCAGAGTTCGAAGCGCTTTTCGGCCGCGAGGGAATCTTCGACGAAACAGACCTCGGGCAACACGGCGAAGGCACGGTAAGCATCCCACGCCTCGGCGGAGGTGAAGGGCGCTCCGTGCATGACGCGGGGGTGGGTGAGCAGGCGAAGCAGGCCCAGCATGGTCACGCGGCAAAAGGCGATCTCGGCCGCGGCCTCGTGTTCCCAGTAGCGGCGGGCGCGGGCGTGGTGCGCGTGGTCTGGGTCGAT
>CAZEJZ010000259.1:0-4917 GCA_964512415.1 uncultured Opitutaceae bacterium | reverse complement strand
GCCACCTCGGCCGTCCAGTTAGGCTTGCGTGAGCCTTTCCGGAAGATGGAATGGGGCTTCAGCGTGGGCCTCTCTCCCGACTTCTTCCTCCGACCGTCCGCCGCGGCCCAGCGAACCGTGCCACCGCGCCGCCACGCGCCCTGAACCGATGCCCCCCCGCTCCGGCACGCTCGCCCTCCCGGATCCGATCGACCCCGCCCAGGCTCGGCAGGATCTCGATCTGCTCCAGCGCACCGCCAAGGGAGATCGGGCGGCGTTCGCCGGACTCTACGACCGGTTTTCCCGGCCGCTGTTCGCCACCGCGCTGCGGATCCTCGGGGACTCCCGCGAAGCCGAGGACGTCGTTCACGACGTCTTTCTGACCCTGTGGCAGCGCTCGATGGAATTCTCCGAGGACCGCGGGAGCCCCTTCAGCTGGGCGGTGACGATGACGCGCAACCGTGCGATCGATCGCGTGCGCCAGCGTCGCCGCCGCGCCGAGATCCTCGCCGACACGCCGCCCGCCGATCTGGGCTACGGAGAAACCGCTGCAAGCGCGGCCGCGGACTCGGCGGAAGCGCTCCAAGCCCGCGAACGCGCCGGCGCGGTGCGCCAAGCGCTTTCCACGCTCCCCGACGACCAGCAGCGCGCCGTCGAGTTGGCCTTCTTCGGCGGCCTCACCCAGCAGGAAATTGCGGCCAACCTCGACCAGCCGCTCGGAACCGTCAAAGCCCGCATCCGCCGCGGCCTGCTCAAACTGCGCGACGTCTTGGTGGGGAAGAGCCAGCAATGAGTTCCGAGGAGTCGACCGAGCAACTCGCCTGCCTCGACGCGCTCAGCCTGCTCGACGCTTCCGGGCAGAGTGAGTTGGTGGATTCGATCGAACGCTCCGCCGCACTCTCCGCGTTTCGCCGCGACATGGTCGAGACCGTCAGTCAACTCGCGTGGCTCGCCCCCGCGTGCGAGCCGCCAGCGAGGCTCCGGACCCGGATCCTCACGGCGACGCAGGCGAGCGGGCAGGCGCCGCTTTAGACTCTTGCACTTCCCTCATGAGGCGGGGAGGATCCGGCACCGTTTTTCCATGGTCATCAAACCCAAGATTCGCGGCTTCGTTTGCATCACCGCCCACCCCCAGGGCTGCGCTGCCCACGTCCAGGAGCAGATCGATCTGGTCAAGTCCCGCGGCCCGCTCAAGAACGGCCCGCGCAACGTCCTGGTGATCGGAGCCTCGACCGGCTACGGACTCGCTTCCCGCATCGCCGCCGCCTTCGGCGCCGGGGCCAACACCCTGGGAATCTTCTTTGAGCGCCCATCCGAGGAAGACCGCCCCGCCACGCCGGGATGGTACAACACCATCGCCTTCACCGACGCCGCCCGCGCAGCGGGTCTGAAGGCCCTGAATCTCAACGGCGACGCCTTCTCCGATGACATCAAGCGGCAGGCCATCGACTTGATCCGTCGCGAGCTCGGGCCGATCGACCTCATCGTCTACTCCCTCGCCTCGCCCCGGCGAACCCATCCGCGTACCGGAACGGTGCACAAGTCCGTGCTGAAGCCGGTGGGTCAAAGCTACACCAACAAGACGGTGGACACCGACAAGGGCATCGTCAGCCAGATCACCATCGAGCCCGCCAACGACGCGGAAATCGCCGACACCACCGCCGTCATGGGGGGAGAAGACTGGGAGATGTGGATCGACGCGCTCCTCGCCGAGGGCTTGGTCGCCCCCGGAGCGACGTCGATGGCCTACAGCTACATCGGCCCCGAGGTCACCTGGGCGATCTACAAGAACGGCACGATCGGCCTGGCCAAGAACGACCTCGAGCGCGCCGCCCGCAAGATCGACGCCAGCCTCAAGGCTCACGGCTACGGCCGCGCGTTCATCTCCGTCAACAAGGCCCTCGTCACCCAAGCCAGCTCCGCCATCCCGGTGGTGCCGCTGTACATCTCGATCCTTTACAAGATCATGAAGGAAAAGGGGACGCACGAGGGCTGCATCGAACAGATCCAGCGTCTCTTCGCCACCCAACTGTACGGGGGCACGGGCCTCCGCTTCGACGATCAGGGCCGCGTCCGCATCGACGACTGGGAGATGCGCCCCGAGATCCAAGCCGAGGTCGCCCGCATCTGGCCGCAGGTCACCACGGAAAACCTCGCTTCGTTCACCGACATCGCCGGCTACCGGAGCGAGTTCCTCAAGCTGTTCGGATTCGGCATCCCGGGCATCAACTACGAGGCGGAGGTGGAGCCCCACCGCCCACTCACCTGATCGAAGGGACGCGGTTCGCCTAGCCCGGACACGAAAAAAGCCCGCGCGAGCGGGCTTCTTTCGTGGCGCGACAGAGCCGCACCGGCGGCGGATTCGCTCAGCCGAAGAGTTCGTCCGGACGGAAGAAGCGCGCGAGCTCGATGCGCGCGTTTTCGTCGCTGTCCGACGCGTGCACGACGTTGGTCATCATGTCGCTGCCGAAGTCGCCGCGGATCGTGCCCTTCGGGGCCTTGCGCGAGTCGGTCGGCCCGAGGAGGTCACGCACCCGCGCCACCACGTTTTCACCTTGGAGGGCCAGCACGATCACCGGACGCGAGCTCATGAACTGCTCGATCTCAGGATAAAACGGCTTGCTCGCCACGTGGGCGTAATGGTCGCGCAGCACCTCCGGCGTCAGCCGGATCATCTTCGCACCAATGATGTCAAAGCCGGCCTTCTCAAAGCGATCCACTACGCTTCCCGCGAGTTTCTTCGCCATGCAATCCGGCTTCAGGATGATCAGGGTCTTGGTCATGATTCGTTCAGGTAAGTTGAGATAAGGAGGGGGAAATCACCGGGCCGGAGCCCTTCGCCACAGGTCCGCCCGCTTCGGCCTTCGCGGGTGCCGGGACCATGTGGAGCCCAAGGCTCCCCATCGCCACGGGCGCGAAGACCACGTGCAGTTCTGCAGAATCGCAACCGTGGCGGGCCTCGACCAGCATGGCGAGCCTCAAAACGGCGTCACACACGTCGTCGCCACGCATTCACCGTTGCAATCCGACGTCTCCTGAAAAGGCTTCGTCTCCACCTTCCACACACCATGGGCCTGCTCGACTACCTCAAAACGCAGTTTCTCGAGATCATTCAGTGGGAGGACGACTCGCGCGACACGCTGTCGTGGCGCTTTCCGGATCAAGACAAGGAGATCAAGCGCGGCGCACAACTGATCGTCCGCGAATCCCAGACCGCCCAGTTCGTCTACCTCGGACAGTACGGCGACACGTTCGGCCCCGGCAAACACTCCCTGGTCACCGACAACATCCCGATCCTCAGCACGCTGAAGGGTTGGAAGTACGGCCTCGAGAGCCCGTTCAAGGCCGACGTTTATTTCGTCAACACGCGCCTGTTCACCGGCAACAAGTGGGGCACGGCGAATCCGGTCATGATGCGCGACCAGGATTTCGGCATTGTGCGTCTCCGGGCTTACGGCACCTACGATTTCCGCATCGTCGATGTGAAGGTGTTTCTCCGCGAGGTGGCCGGCACGGACCATCACTTCCGGCTCGATGAGTTCGCCGATACGATGCGGTCCCGGCTGGTCAGCGTGTTCAGCGACGCGCTCGCCACCGCCCGTGTGCCCGCCCTCGACGTCGCCACGCGCTACTCGGAGCTCGGTGATGCGCTCCTGCCGGTCATCAATCCCGCGCTGCGCGAGAAGTACGGCCTCGAGATGGGCAGCTTCATCATCGAGAACATCTCCCTTCCCCCCGAGGTGGAGAAGGCCATCGACAAACGTTCGAGCATGGCTGCGATCGGCAATCTCAACGACTACGTGAAGCTGCAAATGGCCGAGGGCCTCGGCAAGGGTGCCGGTGGTGGCACGGCCGGCGCGGCCGCGGAAATCGCGATGGGCTTCGGTCTGGCCCAGCAACTCATGAACCAACCCGGCGGTCTGCTCGGCCCCCAGACGACGCCGCCCGCCGCCGGAGCCCAGACGCCCGCCGCGCCGCCGCCCGTCGCGCCCCCCGCAATCGCTCTCCTGAGCCCCGCCGAGGTCGCCCAGACGCTCAACGTCACCGAGGCCGACGTGCTCGCCGAGCTCGAAGCAGGTACACTCAAGGGCCGCAAGATCGGCTCCGCGTGGCGCGTTTCCCGCGCCGCCCTCGACGAGTTCCTCAAGGGCTAGTCTCCGCTCGCCCTTCGAGCGGAGTCTCCCGCCTCCCGGTCTTGGAAGCGACCGCCCAATCCAAATACGCCTGCCCAGCCTGCGGGGCGGAGGCCACTTGGAATCCCGCCAAGGGCGCGCTCGTGTGCGGGTTCTGCGGGACCACGTCACCGGCCACCGTCGCACTCACGGGCTTCAGCCAGTCCGAGGAGACGATCGTCGAGCACGATTTGGTCACGGCCCTCCGCAGCATCCCCGACAGCGCTCGCGGCTGGAACGCCCAGCGCGCCCAGGTCAAATGCCAGTCCTGCCAAGCCATCTCGGTGTTCGACGAGAAGAATGTCGGCTAGCGCTGCGACTTCTGCGGCTCCTCCGCGCTCGTTCCGTACACCGAGGTGAAGGAGTCCTTCCGCCCGGAAAGCCTCCTTCCCCTCAAGCTCAGCGAGTCGCAGGTCCGCGACACCCTCCGCGGGTGGTACGGCTCGCGCTGGTTCGCACCCAATCGCCTGAAGCACGGCGCGCTGACCGATACGGTGAAGGGACTTTACGTCCCCTACTGGACCTTCGACGCCCAGGTCCACGCCACGTGGACCGCGATGTCGGGCGACTACTACTATGAGACCGAGTGGTACACGGACTCGAAGGGCCAGCGCCGTACGCGCCAGGTCCGGCGGGTCCGCTGGTATCCTTCCGCGGGATCGCTCGAACATTTCTTCGACGACGAACTCGTCCCGGCCTCCCGGGGGGTCCATCCGGAGCTCCTGCGCAGGATTGAGCCGTTTCCGACGGGAGAGTTGGTACCGTA
>CAZEJZ010000258.1:0-4918 GCA_964512415.1 uncultured Opitutaceae bacterium | reverse complement strand
TGCCCGGCGGCGTAGTTGTCCTTGCCGTCCTTTGCGTTGTGGGCGCGGGTGATCATGCCCCAGTCGACGAGCGTGCGCAGCGTCATGCTGGCGTTGCCGCGGCTGATGTCGAGCCGCTCCATGAGCTCGTCGGTGTTCAGCGGGCGTCCGAGCAGCCACAGCAGCGCATGCACCTGGGCCATGGTCCGGGGCACGCCCCACTGGGAGCCCATCTCGCCCCAGGCCCGCACGAAGGCGGCGAGCAGGGGATCGTTGGCGGCACCGCTGCCGCCGCGGGCGGACGCGTCGTCGACGGAAGCCGGTTGTCCGCCCCGCACGCTCACCGTGGTCCGATCAGGGGTTGGCGACGGGATCTGTGCTGACGACCAAGTAGTCCCACCACATCTGGTAGGCGCCCGTGATCCCGGCAGAGAAAGTGACCACCCGAACATACGCGTGGGCCTTGCCGTTCCCGTCAGGTGTTGCGAAATTCTCGGCCGCGTAGCCAAGAGTGTTGACATCAGCCTTCATGTCCGGCGTGGTCGGAGGCCGATTCGGATCATTAGGGTCTCCGATCTCAGCCCCCACGTAACTATCGATGAAGGCGTATGCGAGGTAACGCCATCGCTGCGCGCGATTGTCCCATGCGTAGGCCAGAGCGAGCGCACGGCCATTGATGGATCCGGTCCCCTGGCCCTGCTCAACGACCCGAGCGCCGGTTGTGGCCTTCCCCCAGGCTTCGAAGTACAGATTGAACAGGTTCTCGGGGGATTCCGAGGGGAGTTGGGCCTTCAACTGGATATCGGTGACCAGCCCTCCTGAGGCATATACAAGAGGGCGTCCGAAGCCGGCACCTGCATTGCCGCGGCCCTTTTTGGTTGCGCCAATCCGGAAATAAGCCTGATCGAGCAGCGCCGCATCGAATGTTGACGAGGCCAAGTTCAGGCCGTTGATCACGGTGAGGATGTACGGAACTCCACCTTGGGGGAAGTACTGGGTGAAAACGACATTCTGAAGGCATTCGACGGCCTTAGGGAAGCCACCGACATTGTTGATCTGGCTTGCGAGATTGGCAGGGATCAGATCTCCGAGGGTGACAACATAGAAGGCGTTGGACAGGGTGCCCGGAAGCGGCACGCCTGGAGCGATGTTGCACTGAGGAACCGAAGAGCCGATCTGGATCGGAAGGCCGTCGGATCCATACTGCAATTGGTTGTTGATCCACAGTTGATTGGCGAGAACCTGCCGAACTCGCTCGCCACTCGGCGCTGAACCGAGCATGGCGATCGCAGTCGCCTGAATCCGTGCGATCAGGCCCGCAATCATCGCACACGCACCGCTAGTGTCGCCAAACGATTGCTGGTACGACCTCAACTTGTTGACCTGAAGAGGATCAGAACTGGCGTTGGAACCATTCCAGAGGGTGCCTCGTCCGAGAGTGCAGATGGCGGTTCCCCATCCAGAAACGTCGACGGCGGCGGAAACGCCCGGGTTTCCGGCGGAATAATTGCTGTTCTTCCATCGGCAGTACGAGTTTCCGGGAGCGATGATTCCTGGATTCGTCAGCGTGTTGGTGAGCACCGTTCCCGCAGCGTTGAACGTCTTGGTTCCGGACACGGGGGTCGGTGTTTGCGCTCCGGGCCAAACCGCTGAAACCAGGACGGCATTGTTCCTTCCGGTGGCCGGTGCAAGTGTCGCATAGCCCCCATTTCCAGCAGCACAGACATTCGTGATTCCGAGACTGGCCGTCACGCCAAGCAGCGTGTTGTAGGTGCCGGCGCTGCAAATCGTGGCTCCGCCGCCCGTGCCAAGTTGGAGGGGGATGCACAGCACATCGCCGACTCCCAGATCTTCGCCGGCGGCGACAATCGCCGTCGAGATCCGGCCAGCTCCGAGGGTGGTCGCTGCCGGGTAGAACCTGGCCTTGGCTTCCGGGGCGATCCCGGTGATGCCGAAGTTGTTGGCTTTCGCCACCAGAATGCCAAGAACCGCAGTTCCATGATCCGGGTCATTGGCGCCGCCTGGCTTCAGGAAGACGCTGGTTCCTGTCTCGAGCGTCACCTGACCGACGAGATCCTCGTGATTCAGGTAGGCCGAGTAGTCGATGACGCCGATCGTGATGCCCTTTCCGCGAGCCGTAGCTGTCGTCGTGTTGGGCAGTTGGGTGGCGAAGGACTCGAACTGGGCCAGGTCAAATCCACCACCGCCGTACTGGGAGTTGACGAAGGCGTAGGTCGAAGTGAGTTGTGCCTGAGTGGTGACGGTGCTGAGGGGAACCGGTCCACTGCTGATCGTCGCGGGCACGCCCGGGGTCGGGGTGGGAACCGTGGCGATGTACTGCGCCGTGCTGTTGACGAGCGGCGAGGCGACTGTGTAGAGCTGGAGATTGGTCGGCGCTGTCGAAGAGCCTGATGCTGTGAAGAGGGGCGTCGGGTCGCCGGCTCCTGAGGGCATTCCCAGTTCCGCTTGGCCGCAGAGCGTCGCATTCCCTCTCGCCAGGTCCACGCAGCCTTGATCCCAACCGACATCGCAGCACGAAGGATCCTGAACGCACACATAGACGCAGCACTTGGACGTGGAGCAGCCCGGCAGAGAGCTGGGCTCGGTGCATGCGTGAGAGAAGAGTTGCGGCCCACCCTTGTAGACCGGATCGAAGGTCGCGTTGGATGCCAGTGCAGGATCGAAGGTATTTGCTGCCAGCACAGTGCCGCCGATCGGGGTGGCACCGATGCCGCTGGTGCATGGCGTCGTGACATTGCCTGGGGCGGGCTGGTTCGTATCGTCAAAGGCTCCCGCACCCGCGGCCGCGAATGAGAGATAGCCGTACGCGGGCATCGCCGCTGGGGGGGCGGTATACGTGAAGCCCCAGGGACGCAACCCTGAACCGTCGCCGATGTCCGTGTAGGTCACCACGCCGCGGCCAGCACTGGTCACAAAGTTGGCCGGTCCGCGAGCGACGAAGCAAGGGTCGTAGGCGAAGTTGTTGCTGATGTCGAAGATCGCAGGCGCGCCCGCGGGGGGCAGCGTTTGATAGCACCGCTGGGCGAGCTGATCGAGAGCGAGGGCGCCGATCGTAGCGCCGCTGCCTGAGATCAGTCCGTTGTACGGGGTCGCCGATCCGACTTGGGCGGGGCAGATGATGGAGGCAAGTGTGGCGCAAGTGGCATCCCAGCCCTGCGGGCTCGACATGTCTGTGCAGTTGGGCTGATACTGGGCAACAGCCTGCGCGCAAGCCGAATCGGCGCAGCCGTATTGGCACATCGGATTGCCGCCTTGAGTGAAGATCGTGCTGGTCGTGTCCGCACATGCGGTGTTGTTGTTGCAGTTCGGCGTGCAGTCCCAGAGTGGCTTGCTCGCCAAGTCGGGTTGGTAGCCGCCGGCCGGGGGGCACGCTTGATTCCCGTTCGGCAGGGGGGCATTGTTGAACGGCAAGTAGTAGGCCCAGAAGCTGGGCTTGTTGCAGTTGACGAAACCCAAGGTCGTGTTCCCGGGGTTCTGTGGAATCGCAATGACGGGATACGGCGAGCAGATGAAGGGGTTGCCGTTGGCATCGGTGCCCTGGTTGCAACCCCCGACGTTCGCGCCGACATTGCCTGGGCCCTTCTGAAGCGACTGGTCGAGGGGCTGGCACTGGGCCGAACGGGCTTCGATTTCGACCTCGGCAAACTCGACGCAGTCAAGTCGATTGAACGCCTCGGCCGCTTGCCGGACATGAGCCTTGCCCACCGTCACGAGGAAGATTCCGCCAAGGTCGGGCTGAACTTCGCGAGATGTCTCGGTGGCCCTTTGTTCGATCGCCTTCAGGCGGGCTGCCGGAATCTTGACCGCCTGCTCCACCGCGGCTCCGTAGGCCGCCAGAAGTGCCCTCGCCTCGGCGACCGGATCCTCGTCCTCAAGACCCCGGCCACCGATCCCGCCCGATGCGGACGATTCGAGCCAAAGTTCGGTGCCCGGATTCATGCTGGTACGGACCTTCAGTTCATCACGGAACTTGACGAAAATGCGGTCCGTGAGAACCGCATGTCCGCCCATCTGTGCTTCGATGCTGCCCCGCCCGGCCGCGCCCCACTTTGGGAACGGCACTCGTGGACGGATCGGGGATCGTGGGTCCACATCCAGCAGCCTTGAGACCCGCGACTGGCCATCGCCGCTCCACAGCGACTCGGCGGGTTCAGATTCCGGGGTCGAAGCAAGTTGCCCCTGCCTCGCCGTCACTGGCGAGGACTTGGTGGCCCCGGAGGTCGCCACCGGCCGGACGCTCTGCGCCGAGGCTGGGTCGTTGAGGACCAGTCCCAGTGCAAGAGTCGCGGCGACACCGTTGAGGACAAATTTGATTCGATGGGTCATGGGTCTTCTTTGGAGGGTCAAGGGGGGCCGGCCTGCCTATCCGGGCGAGTCTACTGTTGAGTTTCCGGCCCCTCAACAGTTCCCGTCGGAAGAACAGGATCAGCCCCGGCCGAGGACCCGGTGACCGATATCCCGGCGGAAGAAGGCTCCCGGGAAACGGACGGCGGCCGCCCCCTCCGTGGCCTTGCGGGCCGCCCGGGCCAGGTCCGGAGCCGACGCGGTGACTGAAACGACGCGTCCGCCCGCCGTCACCGAGACGCCCTCGGAGGCCCGGGTACCCGCGTGGAAGCACACCAGCGGCTCATCCCGGGTCGAAAGGGCCTCGGCTTCCTTCAGGCCCTCGATCGGATCGCCGGTCCGGGGCTTGCCCGGGTACCCCTGTCCGCAGACCACGACCGAGCAGGTCGCGCCCGGGGCGAAGCCGATCTCGGCGGCGTCGAGCGTGCCCTCCGCGGTGCGCCACAGGGCGTCGAGCAGGTCACCCTTCCACCGGGGCATGAGGGCCTGGGTCTCGGGGTCTCCGAAGCGGGTGTTGAACTCGAGCACCTTGGGCCCGCCGTGGGTCAGCATGAGGCCGGCGTAGAGCACGCCG
>CAZEJZ010000257.1:0-4925 GCA_964512415.1 uncultured Opitutaceae bacterium | reverse complement strand
GTCCTCGACGGCGAGCACGGTTTTCAAGGCCAGCATGACGCGGGCGAGTTCGCCGCTGGATGCGACGCGGTTCAGCGGCAGCGGCGCCTCGCCGACGTTCGGCGAGAAGAGAAACTCCGCTCCGCAATCGCCCTCGGGGCCGAGCTCCGCGAGGGGCACGAGACGGATGCGGAAGTCCGCCTTGCGGAAGCCAAGCTGGGTGATGCCCTTGGCGGCGATGGTGGCGAGTTCCCGCGCCGCCCGCTCGCGGATCGTCCGCAGCGCGCCCGCCTCCCGCGCCGCCTGACGCCGCGCCTCCGCGGCCTCGGTCTCCAAACGCGCCAGCGTGCCCTCGACGTCCCCCTGCGAATCGAGGCGCGTCCGCAACTCCTCGCGCGCCGTAGCGACTGACGCCACATCGGGCCCGTGCCGGCGCCGGGCGTCCAGCCAGCTGTTCATCCGCGCGGTCAGCGCCTCCGCCTGCTCCGCGTCGAAATGGAAGGACTGCCCAAGGCTCTCGAATTCCGCCCCGAGATCCGCGAGCTCGAACGACGCGCTCGCAAGCCGGTCCGCCAGCGCGGCGCTCGCGGGATCGATCGCCTCGAGCGCGCGGGCCTCGCGGACCAAGGCCGCCACGCGGGCGGTGACCCCCTCCTCACCCGTCAGCGCCGCGGAAAGCGACGACGCCAAGCCAGTGAGTTCCTGCGCGCGATTCAGGCGCCGGTAATCGCGCTCCAGCGCCTCCACCGCCTCGGTGGTCAGGTCGAGCAGGTCGAGCCGGGCGAGTTCGTTCTGCAGAAAGGTGAGTTGCTCGGGCGACAGCCTGCCCTGGGCGCGGACGCGCTCGGCGTCGGCGAGCAGGCCGCGCCAGCGCTGGTAGTGTCCGCGATAGCGTTCGCGCGCATCCGCCGCGCGGCCGAAGAGATCGAGGAGTTCGAGCTGACATCCCTCGCGCAGCAACCGGCGGGGCTCGCTCGGACCATGGAAATCGATCCACACCTCGCCCAGCCGGTGCAGCGCGGCGAGCGTGGCGAGGCTGCCGTTCACCGTGATCTTGGGGGCCTTTTCGCGCGGGACCGTGCGGCGCAGCAGCAGGACCCCATCCTCGGTGCAGGGCAGCTCAAGTTCAGCGAGCACGGCGTCGATCCGCTGCGGATCGGAAAACAGAAGGGAAGCCTCCACCTCGCAGGCGGAGGCCCCCTGCCGGATGATGGTCTTTTCGGCCCGCTCGCCCGCCAGCAGGCTCAGCGCTCCGAGCAAGATGCTCTTCCCCGCCCCCGTCTCGCCAGTCACGACCGTAAACCCGGCCTCGAAGTCCAACGACACCTCCTCAAGCAGGGCGAGGTTGCGGATTCGCAGCGACTGGAGCATGCCCCTACCCCACCCGAATCCCCGGAGATTTCAAGCGAACCGTTCGCCCAAAGCGCGCCGGGCGGGTCGCGGTCAGCAGGCCGCACTCCGCCGAGCGTCGGATCCGTCCGACTGCCCCATCTCCCAAGCGGGCCGCCGGCGCGCCCAGTGACCACCGGGCACGCTCATTCCGATGGGCCCCGGCCATCGCGGACCTGGCGCGGCATCACGGCGCGCGGCGCGGTGTGGCGTGGCGTGGCGCGGCGCGGCGCGGTGTGGCCGTCCACGGGAATCGTCCGATCGCGGGTGATGGGATGCCTCTTGCCATCGGGTCGGCGGTGACAGTAGGGGTTGATTCATGATGACCCCGGATAGCCTCTTCTCGTGCCGCGGCAAGGTGGCCATCGTCTCGGGCGGCGCTGGTCTCTACGGTTTCGCCATCTCCGAAGCCCTGGCCGCGGCCGGCGCGACCGTCGTGGTGGCGTCCCGCAGCGATCAGCTGCTCGCTGAGAAGATCGCCCGGCGGGAGCCCCCCCTGCCGCTGCACCATCGGACGCTCGACCTCATGAGCGAGGCGAGCATCGCCGACCTCTTTCGATCGGTGCGCGCGGAGTTTGGGCGCGTCGACATCGTGGTGAACAACGCCCTCACCCCGGTCGGGCGCACGCTGGAGTCGACCCCGACGGAAGCGTGGATGCGATCGATGCAGGGCAACATCCTGTCGCTTTACCTGATGTGCCGGCAGGCAGCGGCGGCGATGGTCGAACAAGGCCAAGGCGGCAGCATCATCAACATTTCCTCGATCTACGGCGTCGTGGCCCCGGATTTTGCCACCTACACCGAGACCGGCAGCGCGCCCAATCCGGTCGACTACGGCTTCATCAAAGGAGGCATGCTGATGTTCACGCGGACGCTCGCCAGCTACCTCGGGCGCCACGGAATCCGCGTCAACAGCATCGTGCCCGGCGGCATTCACGATCACACCGACAGCGAGGCCTACATCAAGGCCTACGCGCGCAAGGTCCCGCTGGGTCGCTGGGCTCAGCCCGAGGACATCCAGGGCGCGATTCTCTACCTCGCGTCCGGGGCGTCGGCCTACGTGACTGGCGCCAGCCTCGCCGTCGACGGCGGCTACACGGCGCTGTGACGACACGCCACAGCCGACGGACCCGCGAGGAAGCGGGTCGGCTTCGTCCACGCGGCTCGTCTCACGCTGCGGCCTGAATGCCGGCGCGCAGGTACCCCATCGCGAACGCCATGCCGGCGTGCCATGGGGCGGCACAGCTCATCTGCGGAGCGTGGTCGGGAATGATCACCCCCTCGAATCCGTTCCGCCGGAGGATCGCCAGCACGCGCAGCACGTCCACGTCGCCATCGTCGATGAAGGTCTCCTTGTAGTGGGGCACCTTGTCGCGCACGTTGCGCAGGTGGACGTATCCGATCCGGTTCTGCCGGGCATAGCGGTCCACCGCTTCGTAGACATCACCTTCGGTCATCTCGGCCACCGAGCCGACGCAGAATTCCAGCTGGTTCGCCGGACTGGCGTTCAGGTCGATCACCCGCTGGTAGAGCGACGGCTGGTAGACGAGCCGGGGCTGGCCGCGGATCGTGGGCATCGGGGGATCGTCCGGATGCAGGGCGAGGCGAACCCCCGCCGCCTCCGCGACCGGCAGCACTTCGTCCAGGAAACGCTGTAGACGCGACCAGAGCTGCGCCGGCGTTGCCGGAGGAATCGTGCCCGTGTCACGGGCGGGGGCCGAGGGGTCGACCACCATGTTCCAGACCAAACCATGCGGCATCGGCCGGTCGTACGCGCCTTCCATGCCAACCGAGGGAGCACCTCCCCGCGCATACCTGCCTTTGGTGCGGCCGGCCACACCAGCGATCGAGAAGTTGTAGCCCATGATCGGTATCCCCGCCTCCCCCATCCGGCGGAGGATCGTTTTCACGTTCTCGAGGTGCTGACCGCGCTTCGGGCCATCAAGCAAGATGTCTCCCCAGTGAGCCGGGTCGAAGTTCTCGATCGCCTCCAGTCGGAGGCCCTCGGCCTCGACCGCGCGGCGCAGTTCCCGCAGTTCCTCAAGGGTCCACAGCCTCTCCGGATCTCCCGCCAGGCCCCAGCCCCAATCGTCGCCGAGCGGCTGATCATCCGTGGCCGCGTGTCCGATCCCACCCCGGAAATAGTCCACGAGGTGAGCGACCACATGGGTGGCCCCCGCCTGCTTCGCGAACGCGAAGTTTTCCGGCGTGAGCATGTGGCGGTAAAGGCCAAGGCCGAGTTTCATGGAAAGGATCGGGACGAACCAGGCTCCTCAGGAAACCGGGAGACACGGAGTAACAGCGCGAGCCTGAGGGACCGCCACGCGTTTCCAAGCCATACCCCGCTTGAGTCGGGGCGGAAACGCTCCCTCGACGAAGGAGCAAGCCATCTCTCCCGTGCACGCTCCGCCGCGGTCTTCATGAACCGGGCCGCTCCGGGATCCGCTTGTGCCGAGAGGGTCCACCGCTCGCGGGGAGCGGCCCGCCGGACTCCCGGAACGCCCGCGGAGGCAGGCCCACGATCCGCCGGAACAGCTTGGAGAAGCGGTAGGGATCCGGCACGCCGCACCGCTGGCCCACCTCGGCGATGGAGAGCGTGGTGCTGTGCAGCAACTCACGCGCTTCCCGCATCTGCCGCTGGAGGATGTAGCCCTTGGCCGAAACGCCGAGATGTCGCTGAAACAGCTTCAGGACATGGGACCGGCTGCGACCGATGATCGCTGCGAGTTGGTCGACGGTCGGAGACTCCGACAGGCAGCGATCGATATAGACGATCATCCGCTGCAGCTCCTGGGGACGCCGCTCATTCGATCGACCGCCACTCCACGCGAAGCGCTCCAACTCCCGCACGACCTGAAGCCCCAGGGCACGCGCCTCGTCCTCCCGCCGCGGTGACTCGCGGAACCAGTGGGTGACGTAATTGATCAGGCGACCAAGCGAGCTCTCCGCCTCCAGGTGCAGTCGCACGACGCGATCGAAACCCGGCCATGCCACGTCCCTCCGGTCCGGCGAGTCACACAGCGGCTCCGAGCGCTCGTGGGGCACGTTGGCCACCCAAGGAGCGCCCGTGCGCAACCAAGGCACGAGGTGAACGTGCGCGGTGAACATCGGCTCCCGTTGCCCAGCCTGGTAGGCGATGTGCCTTCCCCAAGGCAGGATGTACAGATCATGGGGCTCCAGCGAGAAGCGCTCGCCGTTCACCTTGAAGGAGCCGTAGCCGCTCTTGCACCAGAACAGGGCCCGACTCTGCACGCAGCCGTTCACATGCGATTGCAGCGGCGCGAACTGGAACTCGCCGGCGCGACAGACCGCCGGCGTTCCGGACGTCTCCATCGGCGTCGCCTGCGCACGCAGGCCGCCGCTGGACTGCGGGATCTTCGCCATGCCGCCCACAGAGTTGGAGGAGACGGCGCTTGTCCACGAGATTCCGCCGGGGCCGCGGCAGCCCGCCGGGCCCGTGCGCGACGCGAGGTCGCTCGAACGCATTTGGACAAGAGTATCCGCCGCCATCCATTCCCTCGGCAGGCACGCATGCGGTATCGTTCCCTCGCCCGCAC
>CAZEJZ010000256.1:0-4931 GCA_964512415.1 uncultured Opitutaceae bacterium | reverse complement strand
GGAACGGGTCAGAAGCGGGCGCCGACCGTGAATCGGAAAGTCTGGCCCTCGATCCACGGACCGCCGCCGAAATCCTCCTCGTCGGTGAGATTGCGAAGGTGCAGCGACAGGGAGATCACCCGCTTGGCGGCGACCTTCCAGTCATACCGTACGAACGCGTCGGCGAGGATGTAGGAGTCGTTCTGGACCTGCTGGCCAGAGGCATCCGCCCAGCCGCGGTCGATCTCGCCGGTGTAGACCGCGCCGCCGCCGATCGTGAAGCCGCCGGGGAAACGGTAGCTGTTGAACAGGGAGACGCGGTTGTACGGATTGTTGGCGAAGTTGCGTCCGATGTTGGCGGCGTTGGTGTCCTTGGAGATGAACGTATCGACGTACGACCAGCCACCCGTGAGCTGCCAGGCATCGGACGGGAAGTAGAAGAACGAGAGGTCCACACCCTCGGAGGTCTGCTCGCCGACCTGGATGTTGTCGCCCAGTGCACCCGAGGCGTTCGGGGTGGTCGCGCTGAAGACCGGGAGATTCTGGTTCTTGATTTCGTAGACGCTCACGGTACCGGACAGGCGGCCCTCGAAGGCGTCGAACTTGACGCCGGCCTCGAGGCTCTCGCCGAAGGACGGGTCAAAGTTGACGCCGAAGCTGTTGGTCGCGCCATTGCGCGGTTCGAGCGACTCGGACGTGAGCGCATAGAAGCCCAGCCACGACATTGGGCGGTAGAGCACGCCCACATTTGGACTCCACTTATCCGTCACGGAGTTGCGGATGTCCACCTGCCCCGTGCGCCGCCACAGCCACGCGCGGGAGTAGTCGTTCTTATCGTAGCGCAGGCCGGCGAGGGTGGTCAGGGAGTCGTTGAGGAACGAGCCCTGGTAGTTGAGGTAGTATGACGTCAGCTCGATTGGATCGCGGTAGTTGAGCCACGGACGCGCCCAGCTCACGGGGTTGTAGGCATTGTTGCCGAGGGAGAGGTCCGGGTTGCGGACATTGACCGGGTAATAGCGGAAGTTTTGGCCGAGGGAGTCGACGCTGTTGGCCGGGTTCGGGTTCCGGTCCTCGCGGAGCAGGCGCTCGTTGGTATCCTTGGCGAAGTTGAAGCCGGCGAGGAGCGTGTGGCGGGCCCCGATGGCGTCGAAGCGGTAGACCGCGTCGGCCCGGGTCTGCCACATGTTATTGTCGTTGTAGTCGTTCGCCCAGAGCGTGCGCACGGCCTTGATGGCGTTGCCGGACCCGTCGAGCACCAGGGCGCCGTTGCGGTCGCGGAGCGCCGTCACGGTGAGGCCGCGGTGCGTCTGGGTGGTGCGCTGCTGCACGCGGTCGAGGGAGTTGAACGCGAAGTTGACCGAGAAGGCGTCGCTGAAACGGTGGTCGACGATGGCCATCACGTTGCGGACCTCGTTTTGGTGGACGGTGTCGTTGCCGGTCCACTGCTGGTCGCGCGGCACGGCGAGGAAGCCGGGCAGGTTGGTGGTGGCGCCGGTCGGGGTCAGGCTGACGTCCCGCAGCTTGTTGTGGGTGAAGCCGCGGTCCTGCTCCATGAATTCGAAGTCGAGCGTGACGGTCGTGGCCTCGGACAAGCGGTAGCTGAAGACCGGGGCGAAGAACGTCCGGCGGGTGCTTTCGAAGTCGCGGAATCCATCCGTATCCGTGTAGGAGCCGGTCACGCGGATGCCCAGCGGGCCCTCGGGCATGTGGTTTACATCGAGCTCGGTGCGGAGGAAGCTGTAGGAGCCGAAGATCTGCCGGAGTTCGCCAAAGGAGCCCGGCTTCGGGCGCTTGGTGATGTAGTTGATGAGACCGCCGGGCTGGCTGACGCCGTAGAGCACGGCGGCGGGGCCGGCGACGATTTCCTGACGCTCGATGTTGACGCTGTCGGAGGTGTCGTAGCGACGGAAGCCCTCGCGCATCTGCCAGATGGTGCCGAAGCCGCGGATCGTCACCTGCGTGTCGCGGTCTCCATCGCGCAGGCCGACTTCGACACCCGGCTGGAAGCGGAGCGATTCGGAGGCGTCGATTGCGCCGAGGTCTCGGATGAGTTCCGCAGTGACCACCTGGATGTTCATCGGTACATCCTTCAGCGGCGTGTTGACGCGGGTGCCGCCGATGGAGTTGGAGGCGCGGTAGCCGCGGTCACGCGAGGTATCGACGCTGAAAGGCGAGAGGGTGAGGACTTCTTCGGCCGGGGCCGGCCGGGCGGACACCGCCTGGGCCAGCGCAGCCGAAGGCACGGCGAGCAGGCACGCGGCCGCGAGGAGGGGGATTCGTTTTGATGAGTTCATGGGCTTGAGTTAGTCTGCTGGGGTTGGTGCGCCTCGGAGGAAGCGCCGGACTCGTAAGCGTAATTCGCGACTTGCCGGGAACGCAAAAAACGCTCAGCTTAATCGTTAAGTGAATCGAAAGACGGATCGTCGTCCCACCCTGCGCCAGCTGGCGGAGAAGGCTGGCCTGTCAACGGCCGCGGTCTCGATGGCGCTGCGCGACCACCCGAGCATCCCGGAGAAGACGTGTGCGCGGATCAAGCGGCTGGCGGCGGCGGCGGGGTACCGGCCCGACCCGGAGATTGGCAAGCTCATGGCGTACCTGCGCCAGCGGCGGGAGGTGCGAACCACGGCGGTGCTGGGCCTTCTCACGATGTTTCCGGAAGCGCAGCCGTGGCGCGACAACCCCTTTCTGCGCAGAACCGTCTCCGGGGCCGCGGATCGGGCGGAGCAGCTCGGCTATCGCCTGGCGGATTTCTGGCTGACGGAGCCGGGGATGACACCGGACCGGCTGCGCGGCATTCTGCACGCGCGCGGCATTGAAGGGGTGTTGATCCTCGGGACTCCGAAGTGGGTGGAGAAGATCGACTTTGATTTCGCGCGCTTCTCTTGCGCGGTGATGGGGTACAGCGTGCGGACCCGCATGCACCGGGCCAGTCCGCACCAGTACGAGGATTTCCTGCTCCTGATGCGGCAACTCTCGCGCCTCGGCTACCGTCGCGCGGGCCTGATCCTCAGCGAGGACTCGGACAGCCGGACGCTCCATCATTATTCGTCGGCGTTCCTGCGCAGCCAGTGGGCGCTGCCTGCCGGGCAGCGCGTGCCGCTCTGCGTCCGGCCCCGCATCGACTTCGAGACCTTTCGGGAGTGGTTCGCGGCGAACGAACCTGACGTCGTAATCGGGCAGGCGCCAGGGGCGGCGGTCTACCTCGATTGGCTGAATCGCCTGGGGCGGCCGGCGCCGGAGCGCTGCGGCTTCGCCTCGCTCGACGCGGACCCCACGCTTGATTTTCTCTGCTCGGGAATTCGGCAGGACAACGAGAAGGTCGCGGCGGCTGCCGTCGACCTGGTTGTCGCGCAGATTCAACGCCGCGAGCGGGGCCTGCCGGATCAACCGAAGACCGTGTTGATCGAGGGAGCGTGGATTGACGGCGTGACCACGCGCCCGCAGTGAACCGCGCATCCGGCGCTTCGCGGCGTCACGGGCGCGCGCCCACGCCCGAGACGGGGTGCCGCGTTCAGTACGCGGGCAGACGTCCGCTGCGCACGAGTTGGTTGAGCCGCCGGTGCCACGCGGCGTCCCGCCACATGCCGCGGAACTGGGGCCCGCAGAAATTGCTGGTGGCAAGGGCGGCCCAGGCCCCCGTGGCGGCGGCGCGGGTCAGGCCGTGGGCGCAGATCTCCTTGATCCAATCCCACTCCAGCGACGGCCAGTCCTTGTAGTCCACCAGGGCCCAGCATTCGGTCGTCACGAGCGGGCGCCGCTGGCGGCGGCCCCACTCGGCGCTGGCGTCGATCGAGCGGTCGAGCGCGTTCATCCAGTCGGAACGGTCGGACTCGAACAGAGACCGGGCGTGCTCGGCCACGCGACCGTAGCCGGCAAGGTCGAAGCGCTCGTAATGGTACCCGAGCCTCGCGTAGTAGTCGCTGGCGGTCGCCATCCAGACGTGAGGCTCGAGCAGATCGGCGGCGCCGGCGGACCAGTCGACGTGGGACGAGGACGCGTCGGTGGTGTTGGAGAAGCAGAGCGGCACCGTGGGAAACTCCGCGCGCACGACCTCGATGGCGGGGCGCATCCAGGCGTGCGAATCGGCGCTGTTCCATTCCCGCGTTCCGGGGTAGAAGCGAGCCCACGGCTCGAGCGGCCACTCGTTGCACAGGTCGACGTACAGCAGGGCGTCAAGATGCCCTGCGTCGGCGACGCGGCGGAGCGTGTCGACCCACGCCTGGCCGAACCGTTCGGGGGAGGAGAGGGCGAGGCGGCGTTCGGTGGTGTCCTGTCGGAACCAGCTGGAGAGCGCGACGCGCACGCCCTGACGACGGCACACGCCGAGAAACTCGGAGAGCGCCGGCCACGGCGCCACCGTGCAGCGGCCGGGTGCGCCCCAGTCATTCGTGGTCCACTCGGGGAGCAGGGTCCAACGTCGGTCGGCGTCGGCCGAGATCAAGTGCGGATAGGCGTCGATCCGGACGGCCTCGTAGCCGCGGTCGGCGAGTTCGCCGACGGCGACCTCCCAGTCCTCGTAGCCGGCGCCGGGCCAGCGCCGTTCCAGCCAGGAGAAGTCCCACATGGCGATACCGATGGGGTGGGGCAGGCGAAGAGGAAGCGTCATGGTGCAAAGAAACCACTGGCTCCGCGTTCGCCAAACGCGCGTCCGCTGAACCGTTGAGCGGGGAGACGCTGACTGAGGGGGGCACCCGGGATCAGGAGGGGACACCGACTGGGGAACTGACTGCTCTAAATCCAGGGCTGCTGGGAGGCATGCTGGCGCGGTTCCGGGATCACGGGGAGTAGCATCTCATGGCGCGGCCCGTATCGGAACCTGTCCTGCGCCACCTCCACTTAACTATTGAGTAACGTCATGGTTGTACTGTCGGGCAGGGGACTCGTTTGGTCGTTGTCGACCCCCCCAGCGGAGAAGGTCCTCGGTTCCGTCGGTCTGCGCCCCATCGCACCCG
>CAZEJZ010000255.1:0-4932 GCA_964512415.1 uncultured Opitutaceae bacterium | reverse complement strand
GATGACTCGGCCCGCTCCCGGAGCCGCAGGCATTCGCGGCGCACGAGGTCCAGCGCCTCGCTGAGCTCGAGCATGGCCTTGTCCTGCTTGGTGACGTGGTGCTCAAGCCAGGCAATGCGTTCCTCGAGGCGTTCGATGCGGGGATCAGACATGACGAAGGGCCGGTCGGTGTTCGGAGGGTCGCAGGGTTTTCGGTGTGAAGCGAGCCTGCGCGTCCGATCGACGAGGAGGGGGAAGCCTAGTCCGCGAGGAGCGTTGCGAGGGCGGTGGGGTCCGTGACCGGGGCGCGGCACGCAAAGTCGTCGCAGACGTAGGCCGTGGCTCGTGCCGAGTCGACCCGCATGCCCGCGATCCACGGGGCGCGCGTGGCGAGCCATGTCTCGTCGGCGTGTTCCGAGAGCACGAGAAGCGTCCGGGCGCGTCCGGGTGCCGTCCGCGCGGTGGCGACGAGGGCCGCCGTCTCCGGCGTGGTCGCGGCGCCCGCGATCACCACCTGGCGGGGTCGGCTGAGGGCTTGGTCGACCGCGACGAGCATGGCGGGCAGGGCCTGCGGGTGTTCGGTCCAGCGCGGGGCGAAGGCCGCCAGCGTCCTCCGCGCGCGTCCCCGACGCGATTCGTCGTGCAGGTAGTCCGCCAAGCGGAGCGCGGTGCGGGCCGCGACGGAGCTGGGGGCGGGCTCGGCGCCGTCGTAGTCTTCCTTGAGCCGGAGGATCAGATGCGGGTCGTCTCCAGGGGCTGAAAAGTAGCCGCCGCCCGCGTCATCCCAGAACCGTGCGTCGAGTTCGGTTTGGAGTGCGTCGGCCCAGCGCAGCCACGGGAGCGCGAGCGTGGCCTCGTACAGGTCGAGCAGACCGTCGATCAGGCACGCGTAGTCCTCAGCGAAGGCTTCAGCCGTCCCTCGCGAGGTGCCAAAGGCCCGGTGGAGGCGTCCGGTCGTCGGGTGCACGAGTTCGCGCTGGATGAAGCGCGCCGCCGCCTCGGCGGCGTCGCGGTAGGGGGTCGGTCCCTCGCGGCCGGCCTCGAGCGCGAGATGGGCCCGGGCCAGCGCGGAAATCATCAGGCCGTTCCACGCGGTGATGATCTTGTGATCGAGGTGGGGCCGAGGGCGGCGGGCCCGGGCGTCGCGGAGACGTCCGAGCAGGGCGAGGAGCCGGTCGTTCGCGTCCTCCACCGTAAGCTGCGCGGTCTTCGCGGTGGCGGCGAGCGATTGCGCCTGGGCGAGGATGTTGCGGCCGGCGAGTTCGCCCTGCGGGTCCAACTCCGGCGGCACGTTGCCTTGGGCGCGGACGCCGAAGTGGGCGATGGCGAGCGCCGCGTCCTCGGCGGTCAGCACGTCGGCCAGTTCTTCCGCAGTCCACACGTAGAAGGCGCCCTCCGCGTGTTCGTTGCTCCCCGCGCGTTGGCTGTCGGCGTCCTCGGCGGACGCGAACCCGCCTCCCGGCTGGCGCAGGTCGCGCAGGGCGTAGTCGAGGATGTCGCGGGTGAGCCACGCGTAGCGCTCGTCGTTGGTCGCGTCGTACGCCTCGAGGCAGTTCACGGCGATCTGCGCCTGGTCGTAGAGCATCTTCTCGAAGTGCGGGCAGAACCAGCGCGCGTCGACCGAGTAGCGGTGAAAGCCGCCGCCGACGTGGTCATGGATGCCGCCGCGAGCCATCCCGCGCAGCGTCGTCGTGACCATGCGGAGGGCTTCGTCGCCCTCGGCTGATCCCGGTCCCTGCAGGCGGGCGCAGCGGATCAGGAAGGACAGCACGGAGGCGCGTGGGAATTTCGGGGCGCCGCCGAAGCCGCCGACCTGGGCGTCGAACGATTCCGAGAAGTACTGGTACCCGCGCTCGAAGGCGCCTTGGGCGGCTTCGAGCAACGCCTCCGCCGAGTCCGCGGCCGGCGGGGCGGAGGGGGCGGCGGGCTGCAGGGCGGTGATGACCCGGTCGCCCTCGGCGATCAGTTGCGCGCGCTGGGCGGGATCCTTCCAGGCGCCGGCGATGGCGCGGAGGAGTGACGGGAAGCCGGCTCGTCCGCCGCGATCGGCCGGCGGAAAGTACGTGCCACCGTAGAACGGCTTCCGGTCCGGGGTGAGCCACACGCTGAGGGGCCAACCGCCGTGGCCGGTGAGGGCCTGGACGTAGGTCATGTAGACTTGGTCGACGTCCGGACGTTCCTCGCGGTCGACCTTGATCGCGATGAAGTCGGCGTTCAGCAGCGCCGCGATATCGGCGTCCTCGAAGGATTCGTGGGCCATCACGTGGCACCAGTGGCAGGTCGAGTAGCCGATGCTGAGGAAGATCGGCTTGTTCTCGGCCCGGGCCTGCGCGAAGGCGGCCTCGTCCCATTCCTGCCAGTCGACCGGGTTTTCCGCGTGCTGCTGCAGGTAGGGCGATTGGGCGTGCTGAAGGCGATTGGCCATCGCCTACAAAGGTGCAGAATCCGGCAAAAGGAAAGCGCGGCCCCGGGGAATCCGGAGGCCGCGCGGGGGAACGTGGGAACGAGGAGGAGCTCCTCGCGACAGGTGCGGTCGGAGGCGGGAGCGATTACTGACCGAGCACCCAGGAGAAGATGAGCGGGGCCACGATGGTGGCGTCGCTCTCGACGATGAACTTCGGCGTCTTGGAGCCGAGCTTGCCCCAGGTGATCTTCTCGTTGGGGACGGCGCCGGAGTAGCTGCCGTAGCTGGTGGTGGAGTCGCTGATCTGGGCGAAGTAGCCCCAGAGCGGCACGCCGGTGCGCTGGAGATCCTGGTGCAGCATTGGGACGACGCAGATCGGGAAGTCGCCGGCGATGCCGCCGCCGATCTGGAAGAAGCCGATCGAGCCCTCGCCATTGCGCAGCGTGCGGGCGCTGCGGGTGTACCACTCGGCCAGCCACATCATGTATTCGATGCCGGTGCGGACCGTGTGGACGTTCTTCACGTCGCCGCTGATCACGTGGCCGGCGTACATGTTGCCGAGCGTGGCATCTTCCCAGCCCGGGACGATGATCGGGAGGTTGCGCTCGGCGGCGGCGACCATCCACGAGTGCTTCGGGTCGATCTGGTAGCTCTTCCTGAGCTTCCCGGAGCGGAGCACCTTGTACATGAACTCGTGCGGGAAGAAGCGCTCGCCCGCGCGGTCGGCGGCGACCCACTCCTCAAGAACGGCGGCCTCGATCCGGCGCATCGCCTCGTGCTCGGGGATGCAGGTGTCGGTCACGCGGTTCATGTGCCGGTCGAGCAGCGCCTGTTCGTCCTCGGTGGTGAGGTGGCGGTAGTGCGGGACGCGCTCGTAGTAGTCGTGGGCGACGAGGTTGAAGATGTCCTCCTCAAGATTGGCGCCGGTGCAGACGATCGCGTGCACCTTGTCGCGGCGGATCATTTCCGCGAGCGAGATGCCGAGCTCGGCGGTGGACATCGCGCCGGCGAGCGTGACGAGCATCTTGCCCCCGGCCTTGAGGTGGGACTCGTAGCCCTTGGCGGCGTCGAGCAGCGCGGCGGCGTTGAAGTGGCGGTAGTTCCGAGCGATGAACTGGGACACCGGCCCCTTCTTGCTCGCGAGGGCGGCGTTCACGTCTTCGGGGCGGCGGGTCTTGCGCTTGGCGGTCATAGGAGTCGGAGCGTGAAAAGCCGCGGCACGGCGGGCGACAAAAAAGCGCGAGGCCGTGGGTAGGCTCCGGGATTGCGCCCCGGGGAGGGGAGGCCATTGTCGTCGGCCTCCGGGATTCGATCCCACCTGCGTTCGCATCCTCTGCTCGCGTTGGCGGGTCGGCCCCGGGTTCTCGCCGCCATGCTCGCCGCCGTCCTGACCACCGTTTTCTTCTCGCTCTCCGCGATTTTCGCGCAGCGGAGCGTGCGGGCCGTGGGGGCGACCCGCGCCAACCTCGGGCGGCTCGCCTTCGCGGCGGTGGCGCTTGGGATCGTCGCGCACGGGTGGGGCGGCGGACTCGGTGGGGCGGGCCGCGAGTGGCTGGCGTGGAGCGGGGTGGTGGGGATGGGCCTCGGCGATCTGGCGTCGTTCGCCGCGCTGCCGCGGCTTGGCACGCGCCTGACGGTCCTGATCACCCAGTGCGTGGCGGCGCCGTTGGCCGGCATCGCGGAATACCTTTGGCTGGGCACGACGCTGTCGATGGCGCAGGTCGCCTGGGGCAGCGTCATCCTCATCGGCGTTGGCCTCGCGCTGCGTCCGGGTTCGGAGGGGTCGGGTGGGGTGGTGCGGGTGGGCTGGTTGGGCCTGCTCTACGGCCTCGGGGCGGCGGCGGGGCAGGGGTTCGGGGCGGTCCTGAGCCGCAAAGCCCGGGAAGTGGCCGAGCAAGCGGGTGAGGTGACGGATGGCTTCACGGCGGCGTACCAGCGAATCCTGGGAGGGCTGGTCATCACGCTGGCCTTTCTGGCCATCCGCGCGCTGTGGAACCGCTGGGGGCGCGGCGGTGACACTCCGTCCGAGACCTCGGTCCAGCCGCGGCCGCGCGATTATCTGTGGATTCCGGCCAACGCGCTCTGCGGAGCGGTCATCGGGGTCAGCTGCTATCAATGGGCGCTGTTCACGACCCCGAGCGGCCTCGTGCTTCCGATCGTGGCGACCACGCCGCTGGTGATCGTGCCCCTGTCCTTCTGGATCGAAGGAGAGCGTCCGACGCGGCGGTCCCTGATTGGCGGGGTGGTGGCAGTGGCGGGAGCGGTGGCGCTGACCGTGGTCCGCTGAAACCGCGCCTCGACGCAAAATCAGGCTGGGTTTTCCGCGCCGGGTCGCTTTGTCTTAGAGGTTCGCATGCTGACGATCGCCGATGTCGCCAAGTCCTACGGTACCCGGGAGCTCTTCTCGGAGGTTTCGCTGTTCATTGCCCGGACGGACCGCTTCGGCCTGGTCGGGCCCAATGGCGCGGGCAAGTCGACCCTCTTCAACCTCATCCTCGGCGAGGAAAGTCCGGATGAAGGCACGATCACCTGGGAGCGCGGGGCGGACT
>CAZEJZ010000254.1:0-4958 GCA_964512415.1 uncultured Opitutaceae bacterium | reverse complement strand
CGTCGTGGCCCACGTCGCCGCGAGCGCGACGAGCAGCGTGGCGGCGGAAAACAGCAGTCGTCTCGTCATCGCGAGAGGACGCGGTTCCATCGAGTCAGACCCTGTTGCTCGGGCAGGGTGAAAAAGGGGCATGAAACTAAGGGAGGGTTGCCGGACCCGGGGATCAGGGGGAGGACTGGCAACCTCGGGGAGACTTTCGGGTCCTTTCGCCGGGTCAATCCTCGTCTGACACTCGACTTCAGGCAGTTGATGCAATTCGTAATCGATAAGGGTTGTGCGTGCACAACACGGAGATTCTTCCGATTGCCATTCGCAAGGCCGGAGGAAACGCTTCCGGCCCTTTTTTCCCATGCTGGCTCCACTTCGTGCGCTTTTCCTCGTTTGGGCGGTTGCGTTGGTCGCGGTGCTGCAAGCGGCGGACGCGAGTCCCGCCCGGCCGCGCGACCTGCTGATCGTCAATGAGGATAGCAGTCATTTCTTCGGTTCACGTCCGGAGTCGGAGATGACCCGGGCCGGGGTGGAGGCGTTGGTCGACAAGTATGCGGGGGGAGCGGTGACGCATCTGTTCTTCAATCCAAACGCGATGCGCTCCAGCATGCGCAGCCGCACGCGGGACGCGATCTGGGACCCGGTCGATGGCGTGGTGTCGGAGACCTTGTGGCCTCGCAACGCGCGCCGTCTCGATGAGGCTGGAATCGCCCCCTACCTGCTCTGGATCGCGCGCGCCCGGCGCCACGGGATCTCGCCGTGGATCTCGATGCGCATGAATGATGTTCACGCGGCCGACGATCCGAAGAGCTACCTGCACTCCGACTTCTGGCGCGCGCACCCGAAGCTGCGGCGCCTGCCGGACGGGCCGACGACGCCCTGGACCAATCAGGCACTCAACTACGTGCACCCCGAGGTCCGGGAGCACCAGATGAGCTTCCTGCGCGAGCTGTTCGAGCGCTATGATTCCGATGGCTTCGAGATCGACTGGATGCGTTTCGGGTACCACCTCACGCCCGGTCGCGAGGCCGAGGAGAAGGACATCCTGACCGCCTTCATGCGTGACGTGGACGCGCTCCGCCGGCAGTGGTCGGAGAAACGCGGGCGGCGGATCCTGCTCGCCGTCCGCATCCCGTCCCACCCGGATGCCGCCGCGGGTCTGGGAATGGACGCGCTCGCTTGGGCCCGCGAGGGACTGGTGGACTGGTTGATTCCTTGCCCGTTTTGGTCGACGTCGGACTTCGACATCCCGGTGGACCTTTGGCGGGAGCGCCTCGGGGCGGATGCCGCACGCGTCCTCGTGATTCCCGGGATCGAGTACAATCTCCGGGCCTGGCCGACCGGCAAGACGGTGCCGAACGACCTCGCCTCGCTGCGCGGGTTCGCGGCCGACGCCCGTGAGCGGGGGGCGGACAACCTTTACCTCTTCAACTGGATGGACAGCCAGACCCGTCCCGTGAGCGAGCAGGAGTACGCGCGGCTCATCCACTTCGGACTCGCCGCGCGGACGATCGCCGGCCAGCCGCGCCGGCACCCCCTGACCTATCGCGACACGGTGCCGGCGGGTTTCCCGAATGGCGCGCAACTGCCGGTGGAGGCGCGGGGGGGCGGCGTGTTCCGGGTCCGCGTGGGCGGCACCCGCGACGTGAGCGGCGCCGCGCTGGTGGTGGGACTGGCCGCGCGTGACGGCGTCGCCACGGCCGCGCTGGAGGCTTCGGTGAACGGCCGCGCCTTGGGAGCGGCGCAGGAGTTGATTGACCGCAAGGGACTCGGCGGCGTGGAGCGCGCGCTGCGTTTCCCCGTGGACCCCGCCTTCCTGCAGCCCGGCGAGAACGCCGTGAGTATTCGACAAACCGATACTGGTGGCTCGCAGCAGATCGTCTGGGTGGAGATCCGGATCAACGAACGTTGATCCGGTCAGAGCAGGCGACCGGCGACCGGACCGGCGGGGGGCAGGCTCCAGTCGAAGGGCGCTTGGCCCCAGCACTCGAGCTGGCGGTTGACCGCCGAGAAGCACCGGCAGCCGAGGAACCGGCGGGCCGAAAGCGGCGACGGGTGGGCGGCCTTGACGACGGCGTGGCGGCTTGCGGTGACGAGCGCGGCCTTGGCGTGCGCCGCGTTCCCCCAGAGCAGGAAGACCACGGGCTCGGGGCGCGCGTTGAGCGAGGAGATGACGTGGTCGGTGAACTCCTCCCAGCCCCGCCCGCGGTGCGAGTTCGCGGCGTGGGCCCGGACGGTGAGCACGGTGTTGAGCAGGAGCAGGCCGCGGCGAGCCCACGACTCGAGGTGGCCGTGGTCGGGAACCTCGAATCCCGGGATGTCGGCCGCGAGCTCGCGGTACACGTTCCGCAGGGAGCGCGGGGTGCGGCGCTCCGGGGTGACCGAGAAGCACAGCCCGTGGGCGTCGCCCGGAGTGGGATACGGGTCCTGACCGAGGAGCACCACCCGCACGGCTTCCGGCGGCGTGAGTTCGAGGGCCCGGAACCGATCTGCGACCGGCGGCAGCACTTCCTGCCCCGCGGCGGCCTCGCCCTCGAGAAACGACTCCAGGGCGGCGAAGGACGGGGACTTCGTCGCGGCGAGCAAGAGCGGTTGCCAGGATGCGGGGAGGGAAGGAAGCATCGGTGCGGGCGGCCGGGCGACTCGCCGGGCTGGGTCGCACCGAGGCCAACGCGGATCACCGCGGATCGCCAGTCGAAAGGACCTCCATCCCCGCGGGCCCGGTGCGACCGTGGCTTGCGCTGGCGTCGGCGCGTCGCCAGCCTTGGGAGCGTTACCCATCATGAACCCCTCCCTCCGTTTTGCCTGCGTTCTCCTTGGCAGCCTTCTTCCGACGCTGCCCCTCCTTGCGCAAGCGCCGGCCCCGGCCGCCGCGACAGCGCCGGCCGCGGTCACGCCGACCTCCGAGCTGAACGACCTGCGGGCGCGGATCATGACGAAGGTCCGTGCCGGCCAGAAGAGCGCGGCGGACCTCGCCGGGGAGATCGCGGAGTTCGACAGCCTTCTTGCCAAGTACGCCGGCAACAAGTCGGACGAGGTGGCGCAGATCCTCTTCATGAAGGGCGCGTTCGTTGCCCAGGTGCTCGATGACGAGGCGGCGGCGATCGCGCTCCTCAAGGAGTTGAGTGCCAGCTATCCCGGCACCAAGGCGGCCACGAATGGCGAGCGCCTGATTGCCCAGATGGAGCGCGCCGCCAAGGCAAAGGCGACGCAGACGGGACTGGCTGGAAAGCCGGCTCCGGAACTGAACTTCACGTGGCGCAGCGACGAAGGTCCCAAGACCCTCTCTGGTCTGCGCGGCAAGGTCGTGGTGCTCGACTTCTGGGCGACGTGGTGCGGACCGTGCATCGCCTCCTTCCCGAACGTGCGGGCTCTGGTGGACCACTACCGCGGAGCCGACGTGGTGGTCATCGGCGTCACGAGCCTCCAAGGCTTCGTCTCCGGTCTGGAAGGCGGCCGGGTGGATACAAAGGGCAATCCGGACAAGGAGATGGCGCTGATGCCCGAGTTCATGAAGGCGAAGCAGATGAACTGGACCGTGGCCTTCAGCAAGGAGGAGGTGTTCAACCCCGACTACGGCATCTCGGGCATTCCCTACGTGGCGATCATCGCGCCGGACGGCACCGTGCGTCATGCCGGCCTTCATCCCGCCGGCCCGCTGGCGGACAAGGTGGCGAAGATCGATGCCATCCTGAAGGAGTTCGGCCGCAGCGTTCCCGCCGCCTCGGCGAAGTCGTCGTAAGTGCGAAGACGGCTTCGCGTCCGGGGACGGCGCGCCGGCAGTTCCTGAGTTTGTCTGGTTCGGCGGCGCGCGCCTAGCGTTCGACCGGCGGGCGAGGCGTCGGAGCGACCGTCGCGGCCGCCGGCGCCTCCGCGCCTGGGCTCGTGGGCTCGAGCGGCGTGATGGCCTGTGCGAGCGCAGTCTGGAGGGCCTGAAGACGGCCGGAATCCGACACCGGTTGATGGGCGTCGTCCTCCACGTAGAAGGTGTCGATGGCCACGCCGCGCTCGGTCCCGATGCGCGCGAACGAAATGTCCAGGCCCTGATCGCTGATCACCTTGGCCAGCCGGAACAGCAGTCCAATCTCGTCCCGCGCCTGCACCTCCACGATGGTACGCGCCATCGTGGCTTCGTGGTACGCCTCCACTGTCGGGGGAAAGGACGCGTGGAGGGTTTCGCCGGATTTCGCGGCGGCGCTGAACCGCGAGGCGGCGGCCAGCTTGCGGGCCTGCGCCACCATTTCCGGATAAAGATCCTTGTTCTGGACGAGGGCGGAGTCGACGCCGCGGGCGAAGGCCTCAAGGGCCGATGCGCTCTGCACCACCCCGCGACCCGGCTCGACGACGTGGAACGTGTCGATCGCCACGTGATCGCTCCGCGAGTGGACCTTGGCGCTGAGGATCGAGAGGCCGGCGACGCTGAGCGCGCCGGCGAGCTTGTAGAAGAGGCCGGGCCGGTCCCAGGTCACCACGTTGACGATGGTCAGCGAGCGGTTGAGGTCGTCCTTCCAGTCGATCACCGGTTGCAGCGAGCAAGCGGCGCCCTCCTCGAACGCGGCGTGGAGGAGGCGGTGCACCATCCGGATATGGAGCGCGATGTCCGCGCCGTCCGTGTGGAGGAAGTAGCGCTCGGGCAGGCGGTCAAAGTGCGCCCGGATCTCGGTGGCGCTGACGTCGGGAATTCCGCGGGCGAGCAACTCGTCGAGGATGCGCTGCCGTCGCTCCGACTGTCGCGTGGCGAGGGCCGCGCCGTGGATGAAGTGGTCCAGCGTGACCTGGTAGAGCTGGCTGTGGAGGGTGTCCTTGTAGCTGTTCCAGAGCCCCGCCGCGGTTCCCCGCGCGTCGCAGAACGTATGGACGTACAGGTAGCGCAGCCGTTCCGCGTCGATCACCGCCTCGGCGAAGGCGGCGGCGGTCGCCGGGTCATCGACGTCGCGCTTCTGCCAGAAGCGCGTCATCAGCAGGTGGTG
>CAZEJZ010000253.1:0-4960 GCA_964512415.1 uncultured Opitutaceae bacterium | reverse complement strand
GCATGTCGGTGCCGAGTGCGACGGTGACGGTTGCGGGCACTGGTCTCAGTGCGACGACGGCCCTCGACGGTTCGTACGTGCTCGACGAGGTCCCGGCCGGAACGCTGGACGTGTCGGTGACCCGTGACGGCTACCAAACGGCGAACATCACCGGGGTCGTGGTCGCGACTGGAGAAACGGCCCGCATCGACGCGTCCCTCAATCCCGTCGCCGAGCGGGTCATCACCATGGAGGCCTTCTCCGTCGCGGCGGCGGTCGTGCAGGAGTCGGGCCTCGGTCTTCTCCTGGCCCGGCAGAAGGCCGTGGCGGTGAGTGACGCGATCGCCTCCGACGAGATCAGCCGCCTCGCCGTGGGCAACGCCGCGGAGGCGCTTGGCAAGACTCCCGGGACCTCGGTGGTGGACGGAAAGTACATCGTGATCCGCGGCTTGGGCGATCGCTACACGAACACCCAGATGAACGGCACCTCGGTCCCGAGCGCGGACCCGGACCGTCGGGCGGTGCAGATGGATCAGTTTCCGAGCGACGTGATCGACAGCATCACGACGCTCAAGTCGTTCACGCCGGACCAGCCGGGGGCCTTTTCCGGCGGCAGCGTCAACATCAAGACGAAGTCTTTCCCGGAGCAATTCTTCCTCACGCTGTCCGCGAAGACCGCCTTCACCACCACCGTGACCGGCGAACCGATCCTCGGGGTGCCGGGCGGCGGCAAGGATTGGCAGGGGCGCGACGACGGCACCCGGGGGCTTTCGTTGGCTGTGCCGAACCCGATGCCGCCCTCGCTCACGACCACGACGGCGCAGCTCGCGGCGCGGACCGGGAACTTCGGTCCAGCGGAGCAACTCGATGCGATTTCGAAAGGCTTTCACAACGCCACCTTCTTCCCCCGCAGCCGGAAGGCCCGGCCGGACGCGGGATTCGGCATGGCGATTGGAGACAGCATCTCACGCGAGAACGGTCAGACCTACGGTTACGTCGCGAGCCTCTCCTATGGACGCTCGACGCAGCATTACACGGAGGGCATCACGGGCCGCTACGCGCAGGGCAGCGTCAACTCGTCGAGCCCGAGCTTTGTCGACATTAGCCGCGTGTTCACGACAGACGTCTCGGCCTACAACTTCGCCGCGGCTTACCGACAGTTCCCGAACGTCCCCGGAGGGAAGCCGGCGTTCGGCGTCACCCAGAGCTCGGAGAACGTCGACTGGGGATCGTATCTCCAGCTCTCCTGGCGTCCCCGCTACAACCACGAGTTTGTTGCGACCTTCTTCCACAACCAGTCCGCGGAGGATCGCGTGCAGCGCGGCGTCGGTGAGGCGGTGCGCTCCGACTCCGGCGGCGAGTTCCGCGAGAACTACGACCTGCTCTACACGGAGCGCGGCGTCACCTCGTTCCAACTCTCCGGCAAGAGCAACCTCGAATCGTGGAACGACGCCACCGTGGAGTGGCGGGCATCGCTCAGCCGCAGCACGCAAGACCAGCCCGACTATCGCAACTTCGAATTCAAGTGGAGCTTCACCCTGCAGGAGTTCGATCCCTCCGGGATCACGAACAGCCGCTACTTCCGCGAACTGCAGGAGGAATCACGCGACCTCGCGGTGGACTTCACCCGTCCGTTCGCCCTCGCTGGCGGGCGCAGCTTCACGCTGAAGACTGGTGTGGCGCACACGGACGGTGACCGCACGAACCGCGAGCGCGCGTTCTCGATCGAGGGTGCGAACACCCGCACGCGCGCCGCGATCGAGGCGTATCCCAACCCGGTGGGAATCACCGCCCGCACGCCCAACAGCGTCTCCTTTGGCACGGTGATGCGGGAAATCCCTGCGAACCTGAACTACGACGGCGAGCAGACCTTCACCGCCGGCTACGTGATGGGTGACTACCAGTGGAGTTCCGCGTGGCGCGCCATCGGCGGGCTGCGCTACGAACGCACGCAGCTGAGCACCCGGCCCCTGCCGGTCCCGGGAGTGACGGTGCGCCGCGGGGAGATCCGGCAGTCGGATGCGCTGCCCGCCGTCGCGCTGGTCTGGACGCCCCGCGCGCGCCAGAACATCCGGGCTTCGTACGGCCGGACCCTCGCGCGCCCCACCTTCCGTGAACTCGCGGATGTCGTGAACTACGAGGCCTTCACCGATGAGTTCATCGGCGGCAACCCGGACCTTGAGTTGACGATGATCGACAACCTCGACCTTCGCTGGGAGCGGTTCCCCCGCGGTGGCGAGGTGCTGGCGGCGAGCCTCTTCTACAAACGGCTGCAGAACCCGATCGAACAAGTCTTCGCCGATGGGCGCATCTTTCCCAACAACGTGGAGACCGGCACGGTGTACGGCGTGGAGTTGGAGGCGCGCCGCAAGCTGGACTTCCTCACCGCACGTCTTGAAAACGTGACGGTCGGTTTCAACGCTTCGCTGATTGCCTCGGAGGTGAGGATCTCGCCCCGCGAGTTGAAGCTGATCCGAGCGGTCTTTCCGCAGGCCAAGGACACCCGGGCGCTGTTCGGCCAGTCGCCGTACCTCGTGAATCTCGACGTGTCGTGGGCGATCCCGGCGTGGGGATCCACCTTCACCGGCATCTACGGCGTGTCCGGCGAGCGACTCGACCTGGTCACCACCGGGGCGCTTCCCGATGTCTTCGAGCAACCGGCCCCGGCCGTCGACTTCGTCTGGTCCCAGCGACTCAGCCGCCGCTTCAAGCTCAAGGTGACCGCCAAGAACCTCCTCGATCCCGCGCGGGAGAAGACGCTGGAGCATGCGGGGGTGATCTACCGTTACCAGAGCTTCCACCGCGGGCGCACCTTTAGCGCCGGCGTCACCTACGAATTCAACTGATTCCCAGTCTGCCACTCCACCATCGAAAGATAAATCTATGAAGCTCGCTCCCCGAATCCTCGCCGCGGTCGCCGCGGCGTTCGTGCTCGCCGTCTCGGCGCACGCTAATAATGTGATCGCGCCTCGCACGATCACCACGAACACCACGTGGACCAAGAACAACACGTACTTCCTTGAGGGCTACGTGTTCGTCACGAACAACGCCACCCTCACCATCCAGCCTGGAACGGTGGTCAAGGGCCGCGTCTCCAGCGGCGCCACGGCGGCGGCGCTCATCATCACCCGCGGATCCAAAATCATTGCGGACGGCACGAAGGAGGATCCGATCGTCTTCACCTCCGAGCTGGACCAACTCAACGGGAACCTCGGCTCGCAGGACGTCGGTCTGTGGGGCGGGCTCATCGTCTTGGGCAACGCCACGATCAACTCCCGCGCCAACAACCAGCCGGCCGGCACTCCGGCGCAGGATCAGATCGAAGGCCTCTCGGTCACGGGTCCGGAAGTCGAGTATGCGACCTTTGGCGGCACCAACGACGCCGACAACTCCGGCATCCTCCGCTACGTCTCGGTCCGTCACGGCGGAGCGCGCATCGGCGGCGACAACGAGATCAACGGCATCAGCTTCGGCGGCGTTGGCTCCGGCACTGTCCTCGAGTACATTGAGGTGTTCGCGAACAAGGACGACAGCTTTGAGTGGTTCGGCGGTACGGTGAACGCCCGCTACCTCGTCTCGGCGTTCGGCAACGACGACGGCTTCGACGTTGACCAGGGCTTCCGCGGCACGCTGCAGTTCCTTTTCTCGATCCAAACCGACATCACGGCGGACCGCGGCGACAAGGGTCTTGAACTTGACGGTGCGACGGCGCCGCTCGACGCGACTCCGCGCGGCCGCGTGACCATCGCGAACGGCACCTTCATTGGCATCGGACCTTCCGGCGGCAGCAACACCGCGGCCAACATCCGCGATGCGGTCGAGGCGACCTTGGTGAACAACGTCTTCGTCAACTTTGCCAAGGCGATCGACATCGAGGACGATGTCCGCGGCCCCATCGGCACCCCGGTCCTCCCGGCTCCGGTCATCACCAACAACCTGTGGTTCAGCCACGTCTCGGCCAACAACACCGCGGCCGGCCTCAACGCCCGTCCCACCGGCGCGATCGACGCCAGCGCCTACTTCTCCAACGCGGCGCTCGACAACCAGATCGTGAATCCGAACCTGCGCTCCATCTCCTACACCAACAATCGGCTGCTCGACCCGCGTCCGGCCACCGGCAGCGCCGCGCTCTCGGGTGCGGCCACGGTGTCGGGCTCCGGCCTGACGCAGGTGTCCTACAAGGGCGCCTTCGGCACCACGAATTGGGCGGCGGGGTGGACGAAGCTGTGGACCGACGGCTACTTCGACCTCGCGAGCGCGGGAACGACGGATGTCGCCGTGATTCCGGACTCGACCTCGAAGTTCGTGAACATCGCGACGCGTGGCTTCGTGAGCTCGGCCTCCGGTCAGGAACTGATCGCCGGCTTTGTGGTGCGGGGCAACCAAGCCCAAACCGTCCTGATCCGCGTCGCTGGTCCCGGACTCGCCCAGTTCGGCGTTGCCGGGACGCTTGCCGACCCGGTGCTGGAGCTCTATCAGGGCACGACCAAGATCGGCGAGAACGACGACTGGTCCGGCCAGCAGAGCGTCACCCTCGCCGCTCAAGTCGGGGCCTTCGCCCTCACTGCGGGCAGCCGAGACGCGGTCCTCGTCACCAACCTCCAGCCGGGCGGTTATACCGTCCAGGCAAAGGGTAAGGCCGGGGCGAGCGGTGCGGTGATTCTAGAGGTGTACGAAGTGGATTAATAAGCTTAAGATGCATTCAATTTGCGGTCCCGTGAGGTTGTGGCGGACGCCCCGTGGCGCCCGGCTCTGGGACCGCAAGTTGGGATCAGATGGACGTTTGCGAGGACGCAGGGCGGGGGGCTTTTGCCCCCTTGTCACACGTTCGTCACGCGTTCGTAACACCGCGGCCCCACGGTGTCGTGCGTGTCGTTTTTGTTACGTCCGTAACGTCCATCCTGATCCTACCATGCAGAAATTCCTCCAAACGCTCCTTCTTGCGAGCTTGCTCTGTTCAACGGTCGACCTGGTTAAAGCC
>CAZEJZ010000252.1:0-4969 GCA_964512415.1 uncultured Opitutaceae bacterium | reverse complement strand
CGCCCCGGAGGGCATCCGGGGCGCGGTCGCGGACGCCCGACTGCACCGGCTGCGCTTCGAGATGGCCGAGGGTGCCCCCCCCGCGGAGGAGATCCAACTCGCCCTGCAACGCGTCCGCGCCGTCCTGAAGCGCGCGCCGCAGGACCGGTTGGCCCTGCGGGAGTGGGCCCTGTCGGCGCGCTTCGCCGGCGAGGAGGCCGACGTGCAGGAAGCGCTGCGCCGCCTCGCGACCCTCTCCGGCAACGACCCGAAGGCGCTCGTGAAGGAAGTGCGCGAACTACGCGTCCTCGGCCGCCTCGACGAGAGCCAGAAGCTGATCGACCAGCTGATGGCGGGACCACCGATGCGCCTAGCCCACTACGAGCAACTCATCATGGAGGCGCGCGGCCGCTCCGACCTCGCCCGCGCGCAACTCGCCGTCCCGCGCGTGCCCGCCGCGTACCGCAACGAAGACGCCTTCGCCTCGCTCATCTGCGAGATCTGGCTCTGGAGCGGTGAACCCGACCGCGCGCTCGCGGCGCTCCAGGGTGTCACCCGTGACTACCTCGAGGAGTTCGCGGCGAGCGAACCCACCGCCTACCTGAAGGGCTGGGCCCACCACCTCGCCGGCCGGCCCGCCGCCGCCGCCCGCGAATGGCAGAACGCGCTCGCCCTCGTTGAATCCCGCCTCTCCACCTCGCGCGACAACCTCTCGCTGCTCGAGATGAAGACCGCACTGCAAGCGTTGCTCAGCAACCGCGACGCCGCCCGCGCCACCCTCCAGCTGCGCCGCGAACTGGGCGGGAAGACCCGCCCGATCCCTCTCACCGACGACGTGCGTCTGCTCTGCCTCGTCGGAGACACCGGGGCGGCCGCCGAAACCCTGCTCGCCGGCTGGAACCAACTCCCGCTCGTGGTGCGCAACTGGAAGATCAGCCCGCTCCGCTTCGGCCCCGAGTACGCGGAAATTCGCAAGGACGAACGCGTCCGTCGCCTGATTGAAGACCACGTGAGACGCATCGCCCGTGCGGCGCCCCCCGTCGCTCCCGCCTTCGCCGGAAACGCCGTCGTCTCCGACAAATCCGTCGCCGTGTTGCCATTCGCCAATCAGAGCGACGACCGCGACCTCAACGCTTTCTTCACGGACGGCGTGCAGGAGGACATCCTTACGCAGCTGGGCTCGGTGCGCGACCTCCGCGTCGTGTCGCGCACCTCCTCCGCCCAGTACCGCGACACCGCCAAGTCGGCACCACAGATTGGCTCTGAATTGCAGGTCGCCTACCTGCTGCAGGGCAGCGTGCGACGGATCGGCCGGACCGTGCGGGTGACCGGGCGGCTGATCCGCGCAGCGAATGACGAGCAGGTCTGGGCCAAGTCCTACGATCGCGATCTGACGGACATCTTCGCGGTCCAGGCGGAACTCGCCAACGAGATCGCGCTCGCCCTCCGTGCCGTCGTCTCCCCGGAGGAGAGGGTCCTGCTCTCCCGTCGCCCCACGGAGAACGTCTCGGCCTACGAGGTCTACCTCAAGGCCCGGGAGTGGCGGGATCGGAAGACCGGCCTCGCGCGGTTGAACGCCGCCCTCGATCTCCTCGAACAGGCGGTCGCGCTGGATCCGTCCTTCGCCCTCGCCTGGGCTGAGATCGCCGCCTGCCACGCCCAGATCGCCTTCGATGAATTCGATGTCTCCCCGACCCGACTCGCCTCCGCCCGGACCGCGATCGAGACCGCCCTGCGCCTCGCACCGGACGATCCGGGCGTGATCGGGAAGCTCGGCTCGTACTACTTCTTTGCGGAGCGCGACTACGCGCGGGCCACCGAACAGTACTCCCGGGTGGCGGCGCTCCGGCCCAACGATCCGGAGGCACTGCGCGCCCTGGGGCAGATCCAGATCCGCCAAGGCCGCTGGGCCGACGGCGTCGACAACCTCCGCCGCGCCCTGTCCCTCGATCCCGGAAACATCGTCGCGCGTCACCACCTCATCGGCTACCTCGTGGACGGACGGCGGTACGCCGAGGCCGAGTCTTTCGCCCGGCAGTCGGCCGCGGCGTCATCCGACCATCCCGAGACGCTCTACTCCTTGGCCGCCGCGACGCTGCTGGGGCGGGGCGAGACGCGCGAAATCGAATCCCTCGAACGCACGGTCTTCGACCCCGACCTGCGCGCGCACGTGCTCTACCTGCGCCGAAGCCTTGCGCGTTTCCAGGGGAACACCACCAGGGCGATCCAACTCGACCGTGAAAGTCCGTTCTGGGAGGGCGGCGATGCGCCGTGGGCCCAGGAGACCGCGGCGGCAATGACCCTTGCGGTGGCCGGCGATGGGGAGGCCGCGCGGGCCCGCGCGGCCCTGCTCCTGGCCAAGATGGAGGCGCTCCGGGAGAAGGAACCGCGAAACTCGTGGCTCTTCGCCTGGATCGGCGTAGCCCACGCCCTCCTCGGTCGGAAGGACGATGCACTCGCCAGCGCCCGGAAGGCGCTGGAGATCCTGCCAGAGTCGCGCGACGCGGTGTACGGCGTCGAAAACGCCGTGGTTTCCGCCGCAATCCACGCCTGGGTCGGTGAGCGGGAGCATGCGCTGGCCGAGTTCGCGCGCCTGCTGCAGGTCCCGCACGGCACCAACGCGTTCACCGGACCCCGCGGCGCCAACGCGCGCAACTCCCAGGTCTGGTTCCAACCCCTGTGGGCTGATCCGCGCTTCCAGGCCCTCGTGGCGGACCCGCGCAACCGCGCACCGCTGTTCTGACCATGCCCGAAACCATCCGCGCCGTCTTCCTCTCCTACGCCTCCGCCGACGCGGAGGCGGCGCGGCGCGTCTGCGATGCGCTGCGGGCCGCGGGGATGGAGGTGTGGTTCGACGTCGATGGCGGGCTGGAGACCGGCGACGAGTGGGACGCCAAGATCCGCCGCCAGATCAAGGAGTGTGTCCTGTTCCTCCCCCTCATCTCCGCCAACACCCAGGCCCGCGAGGAGGGCTACTTCCGGATCGAGTGGGATCTCGCCGCCGAACGCGCCCGGGGCATCGCCAGCGGCGTTCCGTTCATCCTTCCGATTGTCCTCGACGACACCCGCGAGCCCGAGGCCCTCGTCCCCGATCGCTTCCGCTCCGTCCAGTGGACCCGCGCCCCCGGCGGCGAATTGTCGTCCGACCACCGCACCCGCTTCGCCCGCCTGTGGTCCCACCGCCTCGGCCTCGTCAAGCATGCCGGCGCAGCCGCGGCCGCCGCCGCCCCGACTGCGCCCGGCGACACCCCGGCCGTCACTGCCGCCGCACCCGGAGCGCCCGCCGGGCGACCGCGCCGCCCGACCCGCCTGATCGCCGCGGCCGTCGCCACGCTCGCGCTCGGCGGCGGGCTGATCGCCTTCCTCAACGTCGGGCGCTCCCCGAAGCCGGAGTCCAACGCCCCGGCACCGGCTGCGGCGGCCTCGGCGCTAACGCCGCCGTCGGCGGCGACATCCGCGAAGGCGAGCGGCCGCAACTGGCCGAAGAACCCGGAGCTGAAGCGCGCGATGGCGTTGCTCGACCGGCTCGACACCATCCCGGAAGATGTTCGGCTCGCGGAGGAACTGGTCCAGCGCGAACTCGACAAGAACACGACCGACGCCGAATCCGTCACCGCGATGGCCCGCGTGCAAAGCATGTGGCTGCTCCGCGGCTGGGACCGCTCGCCCGCACGCTTCCAGCGGACCAAGGCGATCGCGGAGCGAGCGCTGCAACTCGCGCCGGACGAACCGGAGGCGCTGCAGGCGCTTGCGATCCAGCTCTTCACCCGTGGCACCGAGCCGCAGCGCGCGCTGGAGCTCGCGCAACGCGCGGTCGACCTGAACCCGGATGAGCCCCGTTTCCACCGCACCCGCAACAACTGCCTCTTCAACCTGTATCTCCCCCCGGGGAACATCCTGATGGACAAGCAGGAGGTCGTCGCGACCGAGGGGCTGAGCCGGGCGCTCGCCGAGACCGTGCGCTCCGTCGAACGGTTCCCGCGCGACCCTCTCATCCGCTACGATCTTTCGCGCGCGTACCGCGACCTTGGTCGCTGGGCGGACTTCGAGCGGGTGAACGACGAGACGCTGGCGCTCGCCCCCGTGGCCAACGCCCTGGTGTGGAAGGCGCGGGCCCGCTTCGCGCTGCACGGGGACTTCGAGGGGATGAAGGCCGCCCTCGACCAAGTGCCCGCGCGCGTCCGCGCGATCGAGCGCACCGTCTACTCCTACTTCATTTATGCCGTCTTCACCGGGCGCACGGCGGACGGACTGGACGCCCTGAATGCGATGACCGAATCGTGGATGATCGACTTCGATTTCCGCGGCCCGAAGGCGCTCCTCACCGCCACCCTGCACGAACGTGCCGGACGGAACGAACTGGCCCGTGTGCAGTTCGATCTCGCGCTGACGGAGCTGAACCGGATGCGCGCCCTCGATCCGGAGGATCCGTACCTGTTCCTCACGGAGGCCTGGATCAAGCGCGGTCTCGGCCGTCCCGACGAGGCCCGCGCCGCACTTCGCATCTACAACGAGGCCCTCGTCCGACCCTTTCTCATCTCGCGCGCCGCGACGTGGTGGTTCGGAGCCGTCGCGGCCAACCTCCTGCTCGGCGAGCGCGAGACCGCGCTCACCCTGATGCGCGAGTCCTGCGCCCTCCGCGCCGACGGCCGCCTCACCCTCCGCGAGCGGTTCGCCCTCGATCCCCGCATGGCTCCCTTCCGGGACGATCCGGAGATCCGCGCCCTGCTCGCCGAGCCGACTCCGACTCCCGCGGTCGCCGTGGTCACCCCGGCATCCACCGCCGCCTCGACTCCCGCTTCGCCGGCGAACCCGGTCCTCTCCGAAGCCGCGCAACTCGCCGCCCGGGCCAAGGAGCTCTACTCGCGCCTCGCCTACACCCGGCAGGACCTCGCCACCGCCGAGGAAATCGCCCGCCGCGCCACCCAGCTCGATCCCAGCTCCGCCGACGCCTGGGGCGCGCTCGCCGCCGTGCACGGCACCTACCTCC
>CAZEJZ010000251.1:0-4969 GCA_964512415.1 uncultured Opitutaceae bacterium | reverse complement strand
AAGTGGGCGCCGCCCGTGGCGTGACGGTAGACCGTCGCGCCGTGCGCGTGCGACCGAGGTCTCCGCCGCTCAAGCCAAGGGGGTCGTGCTCAAGCCCACCATCGTGGTGTACGACGGCATGGCCGTGGTGGTGCATGCGGACAATCCGGTGCGCGCGCTGACCAAGCGTCAGGTGGAGCAGATCTTTACCGGGGCGGTTACCGACTGGTCCGCGCTTGGCGGCAAGCCGGGGCCGATCTCGGTGTACACGCGCAATACCTCGTCGGGCACGTACTCCGACTGGAAGGAACTGGCGATGAACAAGAAGGATTATGCCAAGTCGTCGCAAAAGCTCGCTGGCAACGAGCAGATCGTGGCCGAGGTGGCGCGCAACCCGAACGGTATCGGCTATGTGGGCCTCGCTTATCTGTCGTCCCCCGGCATCCACACGGCGTCGATCGATGGCCAGAGTCCCTCGGAGGAGTCGATCCGCTCGCACAAGTATCCCTATGCGCGTCCGACCTTCTTCTACACCAATGGCGAGCCGTCCGGTGAGGCCGCACGCTTCATCGAGTTCGTCCTTGGATCCGAAGGTCAGGCCATCGCGCGCAAGGTCGGTTTCGTGACCCGCAACTGAGTCGCGCGTCGACCGATCCGAGCCTCCGACCCCTTCGCATGGCCGACACCTCGAAACAGTCCAGCTTCCCGATCACGAAGCGCCGCCTGCGTTTCTTCGGATTGACGAGCGACGAGCTGGTGCAGCTCTTCTTTCGGGGCAATGCGATGGTCTCGGTGCTGGTGCTCGCGCTGATCACGCTGTTCCTGTTTCGCGAGGGACTGGAGTTCTTCGGTCAGAACCAGCAGAACCTCCAGATCTACCGTCGCGCGGGGTTGGATTACGTCGATCACCTGCGGGTGCAGGAGCAGGATCATACGGCGCTGAACCGGTACCTGCTCGACGTCCGAATGAAGGCGATGGCCGAGTTCACCGGGCGACAGGGGCTGGCGGTCGACGCCGCCAACCGCCAACTGGAGGCGTTCGATCAGTATGCGGCTCGTTTCGACGATGCGATCGCTCCGCTGCGCGGTCTCGTATCCGAACTCTCGGAGACGGCGTCCGCCATCAAGACCAAGTACTACATCAACGAGGACAAACGGACCGAACGGAGGCAGTTGCTTGCGGCGGGCCGGGCCGAGGACGCCGCACGGGTCGATGTCATCCAGGTGGACTTCGGGCGTGAGCTCGAGCCCATCCTCGCCTCGCGTGAGGTCTACCTGCAGATCAATCGGGATCTTTCGCGGGAGCTGCAGGAGCTCGCGGCGGCCGCACGGGGAGTGCCGGGGATCCCGCGGGAGAGGATGGATCGATTCGGTGCGCTGGTGGTGCAGTACGTCGCCGGTTTTCCCCAGATCGAGCAGCGCCTCGCCACCTGGGATTACCGGGAGGACGTCTCCCTGCTGCGCTCCGTTTCGGCATTCGTGCTGGGGCGTCAGTGGCTGACGGCCAGCTTCTGGCAGGATTGGTACGGCGTGCTCCCGCTCTTCGTCGGGAGCCTCATGGTCTCGATGATCGCGCTGACCCTCGCGGTGCCCCTCGGCGTGGGGGCGGCGATTTATGTGAACCAGATCGCCTCGCCGCCCGAGCAGCGTCTGATCAAGCCCTGCATCGAGTTCATCGCCGCGTTTCCCTCGGTGGTGCTGGGCTTCTTCGGCATCGCCGTGCTCGGCGAGTTTCTTCGCACGCTTTCGGGTGCGGCCTGGCTCGACTGGGTTCCTGGTTTTCCTCTCGCGGAGCGGTTGAATGCCCTGACGGCTGGCTGTCTGCTCGGGCTGATCGCGGTCCCCACAATCTTCACGCTGGCCGAAGACGCCCTGCAGAACGTACCCCGGGCGTTCAAGGAGGCGTCGTTTGCGCTCGGGGCCACGCGACTGCAGACGATCGTACGGGTGATCATCCCAACGGCTCTCTCCGGGATCATCTCGGCAGTCCTACTTGGTCTTGGACGCGTGATTGGCGAGACCATGGTGGTGCTGCTTTGTGCCGGCAACCGCATCGAGATTCCGGATTTCACGGCGGGGATCGGCGCTTTCTTCCAGCCCGTCCATACCATGACCGGGATCATTGCCCAGGAGATGGGTGAGGTCGTCCGCGGCGAGATCCACTATCGGGCCCTCTTCGTCGTTGGCATCGTGCTCTTCTTCCTGTCGCTCACGATCAACTTCACCGCGCAGAAGATCCTGCGTCGGTACCGGCAGCACCCACTGTAAGCGCGATGAGCATCTCGACCCACAATCCTTTCCGGGCGAACCCCAGCTTCTCGCGCACGTTCGAGTCCGGAGTGTTCTGGCTGCTGCGCTCGACGGCCTACATCATTCTGCTCTGCGGCGGGTTTGTCTTCGCTGATATCGTGATCAAGGGTTCGGCGACGCTGTTCCGGCCGGAGTTTCCTTTCGTCAACACCACCTTCCTGACCGAGGCGCCGGAGTCGCTCTACGTCTTCGAGCATGAGGGCGTGAAGCGGGAGATGGGCGATCGCGAGTTCCGCGCCTTCCGGGAGTCCGAGCGCGTGAAGGCGGAGGCCGCCGGCCGGTCGGCCCCGGAGATCAAGGCGACGAGCTACGTCTACTCGGCGGGCGGGATCTTCCCCTGCATCGTCGGGACTGTCCTGCTGGTGGTGGGGTCGATGTCGATCGCGCTCTGCCTTGGCGTCGCCAGCGCCATTTTCCTCAACGAGTACGCGCGGCAGGGGCGATTCATCCGCCTTGTGCGACTGACGATCCTCAACTTGGCGGGCGTGCCTTCGATCGTTTTCGGGCTATTCGGCATGGGTCTGTTCGTGATCTTCCTCGACTGGAATGTCTCGCTTCTGGCCGGCTGGTTCACGCTCGCGCTGATGGTGCTCCCGGTGGTCATCACCGCGTCCGAGGAGTCCCTCAAGGCGGTGCCTCAGGGTTTCCGTGAGGCTTCGCTGGCGCTCGGTGCGACCAAGTGGCAGACGATTCGGAAGGCCGTGCTGCCGTTCGCGCTTCCCGGCATCCTCACGTCGTCGATTCTGGGCATCGCGCGCGTGGCTGGCGAGACGGCGCCGATCATGTTCACCGCCGCCTTCGTGGTGCGGGACAAGCTGCCGTGGGAGGATCTCGGACGGGCGTCCGATTTCTTCTTTCAGGGCGTGATGGCTCTTCCGTATCACATTTACGTCGTCAGTTCGAAGATTCCCCAGAATGAATATACGGAGCGCGTGCAGTACGGCACCGCCTTCGTCTTTCTTCTCATCGTTGCCCTGATTGCCACCACGTCGATCGTGCTGCGCGCCCGACTGCGGCGTCGGTATCGTTGGTAGTCGTCGTAACCTCGTTCTCCCCCTCACGATGCCCTCTGCGCTTCCCCCGTCCTCCCTCGGTCCCGCTGACGCCCGCACGCCTCCGGCGGCGCGCAAGCCCGTGATCGAGATCGCGGACCTGGATTTCCACTACGGCGCCAGCCAGGCGCTCCACGACATCTCCCTCAGCATCGCGGAGAGGGAGGTCACCGCGTTCATCGGGCCGTCGGGCTGCGGCAAGTCCACACTCCTGCGCTGCCTGAATCGTATGAACGACCTGATCGACGGCGCGAGGATCTCACGCGGGTCGATCCGGATTCGCGGGGTCGACATCCATGAGCGCGACGTCGAAGTGATGGAGTTGCGAAAGCGCGTCGGAATGGTCTTCCAGAAATCGAATCCGTTTCCCAAGTCGATCTACGAGAACGTCGTCTACGGGCTCCGCCTGCAGGGGGTACGGGACAAGACGCGACTGGACGAGGCGGTCGAGACGTCGCTCCGTGGTGCGGCGCTGTGGGACGAGGTCAAGGACCGCCTGCACGCGTCCGGGCTGAGTCTCTCGGGTGGCCAGCAGCAGCGCCTGTGCATCGCGCGCACGATCGCCATCGAACCGGAAGTGATCCTGATGGACGAGCCGTGCTCGGCGTTGGATCCGATCGCGACCGCGAAGGTGGAGGAACTCATCCACCAGCTGAAGCTTCGCTACACGATTGTGATCGTGACGCACAACATGCAGCAGGCCGCGCGTTGCTCGGATCGCACGGCGTTTTTTTACCTGGGCAAGTTGATCGAGTTTGCGCCGACCCGGGAAATCTTCATGACTCCCTCCAACCCCCAGACCGAGGCGTACGTTTCCGGGCGCTTCGGTTGATCTGCACGGTCCCTTCCACGTTCCCATGAAGCGCTTCTTTGATTCCGAGCTCGAGCTGTTCCGTTCCAAGCTCATCCTGATGGGGGAAAACTCGGTGCGGCAAGTTCGCGATGCCATGAAGGCATTGGTGGAAGGGGACGTCGCGCTCGCGCAGCGCGTCATTGCGGCGGACGACGAGGTGGATCGCCTGGAGATCGAGATCGACGACGAGGCCGTGCGGTACATGACGCTGCGTTCGCCGGTGGCGACGGAGTTGCGCCTCGTGATCGTCGGCATGAAGGCCTCGCATGATCTGGAGCGGGTGGGCGACGAGGCGACGAACATCGCGAAGCGGGTGGTGCGGTTGTCGGCGGAGCCGCCCTTGAAGCCCTATGTGGACCTGCCCCGCATGGCGGGCATCGCGCTTGAAATGCTGCGCGATGCGCTGGACTGCTTCCTCGATGGGGACGCGGAGAAGGCGCTTGCGGTGTGCCGGCGGGACGCGGAAGTCGATGCGATCAATCATCAGCTCTACCGCGAGCTCACGAGCTTCATGATCGAGAAGCCCGGCACGATCAGCCGGGCCCTGGAGCTCATGTTCATTTCCAAGTCGATCGAGCGGATCGCAGATCACGCCACCAACATCGCGGAGGAGATGGTCTATCTCGCGCGGGGCAAGGACATCCGCCACAGCGACGAGGTGAAGCGCTCGGGCGTGATCGTCGAGGGTGGGTCTTCAGACGCCCGGCGTTGAACGGCGCGCGCGGTGCTGCAGGACGAAGGCCACGGCGAGCAGAGCCGTGCCCGCGAGCGCGAT
>CAZEJZ010000250.1:0-5000 GCA_964512415.1 uncultured Opitutaceae bacterium | reverse complement strand
CCCCCTGCTGGGACTGCGCGGCACAGTGATCAAGGCGCACGGTTCAGCCAACCGGTTTTCACTCAAGAACGCGATTCACGATGCCAGCGAGTTTGTGCGGGTCGACCTGAACCAGCGCATCGAAGCCGACATCGCCCGCGCGCAGGCGATCCTCGAATCGTCTGCGCCGAAACCATAGGCTCCGCGCCCGATCGTTCGAGCCCCCACGACCGAATGGCATCCTCGCCCATCGCCATCCTTGGCACCGGCGCCTACGCCCCCGCCCGCGTTCTGACCAACGACGAACTCGCACAGCGCGTCGAAACCTCGCACGAGTGGATCCTCAGCCGCACGGGCATCCGGGAGCGTCGGGTGGCCGATCCCGGCGAGACCACCGCCGACCTCGCTACCGCGGCGGCCCGCGACGCTCTCGCGAACGCCCAGTTGACCGCAGGAGACATCGATCTCCTGATCCTTGCCACGGTGACGCCGGACCTGGACATGCCGGCGACCGCATGTCTGGTGCAGCAGAAGCTGGGGATCCCTTCCGGTGCCGCCTGCTTCGATGTGAACGCGGCCTGCACCGGCTTCCTCTACGCTCTGGACGTTGCCTGGGCGATGCTGTCCTCGGGCCGCTACCGCAACGCCCTGGTCATCGGCGCCGAGCGACTCTCGTCGGTCTTGGATTGGGAGGACCGCACGACCTGCGTGCTGTTTGGTGACGGCGCCGGCGCGGTGGTGCTCGGAGCCGCGCGACACCCCGGTGCGGCCATCCTCGCCTCCCGTCTGCACACGGTCGCCGGCACGGCCGAGTTGCTGCACATCCCCGGAGCCAGCCTTTCCCTTGATCCCGAGGACCCCCGGCGGGTGATCCGGATGAAGGGCAAGGAGGTCTTCAAGCTCGCCGTGCGCGCCATGGAGGACGTCGCCCGGGAATTGCTGGAACAACAGGGCGTTTCCGGCGATCAGATCGATTGCATCATCCCCCACCAGGCCAACCAGCGGATCATCGACTCGATCGCGCAGTACCTGCAGCTTCCCTTGGACCGTTTCTTCATCAACCTCGACCGCTACGGCAACACCTCCGCGGCCTCCATTCCCATCGCCTTGCACGAAGCCCGTGTTCAGGGACGGGTCCAACCCGGCCAACTTGTTCTGATGGTCGCGTTCGGGGCGGGCTTGACGTACGGGGGGGCGCTGGTTCGCTGGTAAGTCCTTCCGCCATGCTCCCTTCGTCCGCACGCGCCTTCCGCGCTCTCTGTCTTCTCCTTCTGGGTGCGCTTCTCGCCGGCGGTTCCCTCCGCGCCGAGCTCGTCTGGTCACCCGGCACCGGCTGGCGCATCGAAGGGGGCGTGCTGTCCGGCCTGATCGGCGAAGACGCCCGCAAGGCCGTCGAGCTGATGAACAAGGCGCGTCTCTCCGAGGAGCGGCGGGATTTGGGCAGCGCCGCCAAGGCCTACGAAAACGTCGGCAAGCGCTACGGAAACTCCGTCTTCGCTCCGGAAGCCTACTACCGCGCCGCGCGCATGCGCCTCGATCGGCGCCAGTACTTCAAGGCCTTCGAGAACTTCCAACAGGTCCTCACGCGCTACCCCAGCTACGGTCGCTTCAACGAGATCGTTGGCGAGCAGTACCGCATCGCCAGCGCCCTTCTGGACGGCGCCCGGAACCGGATCTGGGGGGTCATTCCCGGGTTTCCGAACCGCGAGAAGGCCGTCGAGTTCTTCGAGATCCTGATCGCGACCGCTCCGTACAGCGACTACGCTCCCCTCGCCCTGATGAACGTCGCCCGCGCCCATCAGAAGCTCGGCAACGACGAGGAGGCGATCGATGCGCTCGATCGGATGATCAACATCTACCCGCAGAGCCTGCTGGCTCCGGACGCCTACATCAAGCTGGCGCAAACGCACGCCTCGCTCGTCGAGGGTCCGAACTACGACCAAGGCTCCACCAAGGAGGCGATCACGTACTTCGAGGATTTCATGATCCTCTTCCCCAGCGACTCCAACGTGGGCTCGGCGGAAAAGGGCCTCGGGCAGATGAAGAGCGTCCTCGCGGAAAGCAAGATGCGCATCGCTGATTTCTATTTCTACAAGCGCTCCAATTTTCAGGCGGCCCGCGTGTTCTACAACGAGGCGATCACGGTCTATCCGGATTCAGCCATCGCCGCCAAGGCGCGGGATCAACTGGTGAAGGTGGAGGCGGCCGCGACCGCCGCCGGAACGACCGGGAAGGCGCCGAAGAAGCGCTTCCTGCTCTTCTGATCCCCCCGCCCGGCGGCGGTCCCCTTCCATGCCGCGAACCCACGCACTCCGCTTCCTCGCTGGGTTGATCGTGTCCGCCGCGACCCTGGGCGTGGCGGGTTGCGCCCACTACCAGCTCGGCAGCGGAGGCACGCTGGCCTTCTCAAGTCTCTACGTCGCCCCCGTCCGCGACGACGCCGCCTTGCCGCAGGCCGCCGCCCTAGCCACGTCCCAGATCCGCGAGCGTTTCCTGCGCGATGGCCGCGTCCGCCTCGTCGACTCGCCCGAGCAGGCGGAGGCTATCCTCTCCGTGACCCTCGTCCGCTATGAGCGAGGCATCGCCACGGTGCGCCCGAACGACACCGGACTGGCGAGGAAGCTGGAACTCACCCTCGCGGCCGAAGCCACCTTGCGCAATCCCCGCACCCAGTCCGATTGGTTCAGTCGGCGTCCGCTCAGCGTACGACGGCAAGCCTTCACTGACGAGCCAAGGACGAGCACCGCCTTCGGCAACCAAGGTCAGGCGGAACGCCAGACCCTCGTGCTCCTCGCCGGTGCGATCGCCGAGGCGGCCGTGGGCGCCACCTTGGATGTGTGGTAGGCCGGCCCGGAAAAAGACTGGCTTCGGTCGGCCTTTCGGGATGAAACGTCGGACGTGAGACCGCACCCGCCGCTCCTCGCGCCGTCCCTGCTGGCGGGCAACCATGCGCATCTCGCCGCCAGCGCGGAGGTCGCCGCCCGCGCCGGGGCCCCCTGGCTCCACATCGACATCATGGACGGGCACTTCGTGCCCAACCTGACCTTCGGCCCGCAAACGGTGGCCGCACTCCGCGGTGGCTCGAATCTCTTCTTCGATACCCACCTGATGCTGTCGGAGCCGCACCGCTACCTCGAGCCCTTCGCCAAGGCCGGTGCCAATCTCATCAGCATCCACATCGAACCCCACTACGACCATCGGGGCACCCTCCGACGGATTCGTCAACTCGGCTGCCAATGCGGCATCGTCCTCAATCCGGGCACACCCGCAAAGGCGATCGAACCGCTCCTCGATGAGGTCGATCTGGTTCTCGTCATGACGGTGCAACCTGGCTTCGGCGGGCAGGCGTTCCGGATGGACATGCTCCCGAAGCTGCAGGAAATCCAAGCGTGGCGGCGGGCACGCGGATTGACGTTTCGCCTCGAGGTGGACGGCGGCGTGGATCTCCTGACCGGCCGTCACTGCCATGAAGCGGGCGCCGACACCTTCGTCGCCGGGACCTCCTTCTTCGGTTGCCCGGATCAGCGGGACTTCAATGCCCAAGTGAATGCATGGGGAGCCAAGGCGTGAACGCGCTCGTCGCCCTCGAGGCCGTCAGCTACCTGGTCACGGCCATCGGCCTGCCCTTCGCGCTCTGGGTCTTCATGCAGGAACAACGGAAGGAGCGGGAGAAGGACGACGAAGAGATCTACCTCAAGCTCGCGGACGACTATGAGTCGTTCCTGAAGCTGACCCTGAAGCACGCGGATCTCCGGTTGCTCGCGCCGCCCGAGCAGCAGCCGGCGTACACCTCCGAGCAACTCGAGCGTCGCCACGTGCTGTTCGAGATCCTGATCGCCCAGTTCGAGCGCGCCTACATCCTCGTCTATGATGAGAAAATGTCCCGCCAAGCCACCCGGCTCTGGCAGACGTGGGATGATTACATCCGTTCGTGGTGCCGCCGCGGCGATTTCCGGGCGGAGCTGGATCGGTTGCTGGAGGGAGAGGACCCCGATTTCCAGCGCTACATCCGGACCGTGGCGACCGAGGAAGCAGCTCGACCACTGCAGGTCGGCGATCGGTCACCCAAGGCCTGAAGGCCCGCTCCTCGATCACTGCGACTCGCCGCGGGCGATGCGCTCAGCGCGCTCGTAACGCCGCCGAAAGTCGCGCCCCAGACGACTGCCCAATTCCACCTCGTCCACCTTGTTGCGGGACATCAGCGCCCGGCGGATCGCGCCGCCCGCCTCGTCGTACGCGACGGACTGTAAGTCCTGAAGCACCGCGAGCGCCGCCGCACGCCGCTCGGGAGTCGCCTCGAGAATCGCCGTCCAGGCCCGGGTGAGTTCCGTGTGCGGATCGAGACACATCACGCGGATGATGAAGGCCATCTCGCGAAAGAGACTTCCGGTCCATGCGGCGCGATAGATCAGCGGATCGTTGGATTCGAAGGGACGATCATCCGGGTCGCTGCGAAGCGCCTTCCAGTCGGCCGGCACGTAGAAATCCCGCCGAACCGGCAGGCGGCGAAGGGCGAATCGCTCGGTCCCGCCGGGCACCCCCACGCGGAAATTCCACAATTTCTGGCCCTCCATCGAGAGCACGTAGTCGATGAATGCTTCCGCGACCGGCCGATTCGGCGCGCCCCGAAAGAGCGCGATGGGATCCACCGAACTCACCGTTCCACCGACCGGCGAGACGTAGCCCACCCGATCGCTCCGGTCACGGCGCCGCACCGCCTCCTCCTGCTGCCGTCCGTAGAAGTCGATGCACAGACCGACGGCGCAGTTGCCGGACGCCACGTCAATCGGTGGCTTCTGGGAGGTGTCCGTGAAGTAGCGCGCGTTCGCCCCCGCCAACTGGATTAGCCTCAATCCGGCCTGCCACCCCTCCACCACAGCCTGACGCTCGCGCTCGGCGTCGCCAAGCCCGGGGCTCTGCCGCTGCAGTTCGCGGAGCCGACGCTGCATCTGCTGCTGGATGATGTTCTCGAACGCCTTCGCGATCGAACCGCTCTGCGTGGGATCAGCCAAGGCCACTGC
>CAZEJZ010000249.1:0-5024 GCA_964512415.1 uncultured Opitutaceae bacterium | reverse complement strand
CCCCCGGCCCTCCGTGCATCAACGCGTGGCGCGAGAGATCATAAATCAGACCGTACACCGGCACGCCGTCCTCCAGCAACGCGAGGGAGATGGCACAGTGGGCGATGCCCATCGCGTAGTTGTTCGTCCCATCGATCGGGTCCAGCACCCAGACGTAACGCGACGTCAGCGGGATCGGCGCGACGGCTTCGGTGAGCTCCTCGCTGAAGATCTGGTCCTCCGGAAAACGCCGCGAGAGCCGCTCCACGAGATCGGCCGAGATCGCGAGGTCCACCGCCGTCACGCGGGTGCCGTCGCTCTTCCAGCGGGTCTCGGCGCGGCCGAAGTTTGCCTGCAGCAGATCGACCTGCGCCAGCACGGCGGCTTTCGCCACCTCGACCCTCTCCCGAATGGCCTGCACCGGATGCAACGACATTCCACCATCGAACCCGTCCGTCGGCTGGCGGCCAATCCGAAACTGTTTCAGCCTTTCCCCTCGGCGTCCGGATCCGCGGGCCGGGCGAGTTGATGGCCATGCTTCACCCGCGGGGCCGCTCCTCCCCGGTTCAGCGCGTCCAGGACCCCCGCCAGGCGGCGCCGGCGGTCGTCCGTCTCGGCGAACATCTCCAGTTGCGACTCCGGCTCGGTGACGTTCGAGAAGCGCACGCTCACCAACCGCAACGGGCTGCGCCGCGTCCACGCCGCCCGGAGCAGCGGGCCGATCCACGCATAAAAGGGCGCCTCCAGATCAGTCGCCTCCGCCAGGCTGTGCGCATGGCTCGCATGGCTGAAATCCGGATAACGCACCTTCACGGTGAGCGTCCGCACGCGTTTCCCATCGGCCCGGATCTTCGGCATCAGTTCGTCCACCATGCCCTTGGCGATGCGCTCGACGTCCGCGGGGTCCGAGAGATCGGTCGCGAAGGTCTCCTGCTGCGAATAGCTCTTGGCCTCATCACGCTCCGTCTCGACGGGCCGGTCGTCCTCCCCGCGCGCCGCCGCCACCATCTCCCGCCATCCGTCGCCAAAGAGCGCACGGAGTTCACTGGGCGAACGGGCCAGAATGTCCTGGATGAGTCGGACGCCACGCGAGGCGAGCATCGCCTCCGTCTTCGCACCGATCCCCGGTAACTTGCCCACCGCGAGCGGGGCGAGGAAGGCGGCCTCGTCGCCCGCCGGCACGACGACGAAACCGCGTGGCTTGCGGAGCTTCGAGGCGATCTGCGAGACGAGCTTGTTCGTCGCGAGGCCGAAGGAGACCGAGATCGACAGCTCCGCGCGGATCCGCTCCTGCAGGCCGCGCACCGCCGCCTCGACCGCCGAGCGGTCGCGCAGCCCGCAGGGCGCCAGATCCAGGTAACCTTCGTCGATCGAATTGCGCTGCACCCACGGCGTCAGTCCTTCGCAGAGGTCAAACATGCGCCGCGACACCGTTCCGTAGAGGCCCGGCGTGTGGGGGATGAGGATGAGATCGGGACAGACCCGCCGCGCGCGCGCCGTCGGCATCGGGGTGTAAACGCCACAGGCCCGCGCCTCGTAGCTCGCCGAGGAAATGATGCCGCGCTCCGTGCCACCGACCGCGCAGCGCTGGCCGACCAGCGACGGATCCCGCGCCTGCTCACAGGCGACGAAGAACGCGTCCGCATCAAGATGAACAATGGTCGGAAGCGCCCGGTTCATGACGTCAACCTTCGCTCACGTCCGCCATCTCGTCCGGCGCGCCGCCCACCGGCGCAACGCCGTCGAACTCGAGCACGACCCGCGACTGCGCGCGACAGGCGGCGGGCGTGAGATGCAGGCGCACTTCCCAGTCATTCTGCTCGTCGGGGTCCACGAGCACCTGCGCGAGGCTCCACGTCTCCGCTGACTCGTCAAGGTGCAGGTGCTTCGCCGCCCGCCCCTCGGGATCGAGCCGGAAGCGGCCACGCACCTCGAAGTAGGGCCGGAAGGCGTCCTCGATCCGGCGCGCCACCGCCGTGAGGCTGCCCTCGGGCCGCTCGCCCTCCGTCGGCGGCGACGGATCCACCCGCGCGGCCGCCGCCTCCCAGTCGCGCGCGGCGACGTCCTGAAGGAAGCCGAGCACCGCCGTGCGCAAGAGGCGGCCGAACGCGGCGCGGTCGCGGAGGAGGTCGTAGGACTGGGGGCGCGCTGGCTTGTCCGTGGCCTCCGCCGCGACCCACTCGGGGTTGCGCAGGCGCTCCCATTCGTCGAGCAGGCTCGAATCGATCCCCCGGATGAGCTCCCGGAAGTACTCCTCCATCTCGACGACGGGCTCGGTCTTGAACGCATCCGGCACGGTCTGCGCCAGCACCTTCCACGTCTGCGCGAGGTGGCGCAGCAACAGGCCCTCGGAACGCTCGAGCCCGTACTCGCGCACATAGTCCGCGAACGACTGGTACCGCTCGAACATCTCGCGCGCGATCGACTTGGGCCGCACGTTCTCCTCCTCCACCCACGGGTGCGCCGCCTTGAAGGCGTTGAAGCGGTCATAGAGGAACTCCCGCAGCGGCTTCGGGTGCTCGATCTCCTCCAGTTTCTCCATCCGCTCCTCGTAGGGGACGCCAGCCGCACGCATCTCCTCAAGCTTCGCGCCCTTCAAGCGGTCGACCTGCCGGCGCAGGATCGGCTCGGGATCCTCGACGATTGCCTCGCAGAGGGTCAGCAGGTCGAAGGGGTAATCAGGGGACTCGCGATCCAGCAACGGGCAGGTGTCGATCAGGAACAGCGACAGCGCCTGATGGAGGGAGAAATCCTCCTGCAGCTCGACGTTCACGCGCAGGCCGCGTCCGCTCGCCTCGCGCGCCACCGGCTCGATGATGCGTCGCTCCAGCAGCGAGCGCAGCAGCTGGAACGCCCGGCGCCGCAGCTGGCGCCGCCGGGTCGCCGTCTCGTGGCACTCGGCAAGCAGGCGTTTCATCGCCCCGCAGCCGTCACCCTCACGCCCAAGCACCAGCAGCAGCATGCTGTGCGTCACGTCGAAGCGCGACACCAGCGCCTCCGACGGGGCGGAGAGCAGGCGCTCGAAAGTCTTCGCGTCCCACCCGACCGACCCCTCGGGCGCCGCGCGTTTGACGAGCTTCTTGGCCTTGCGCGGATCCGCCGCCGCCCGCTCCGCCGCCCGCTTGTTCTCGATCACGTGCTCCGGCGCCTGGACGATCACGAAGCCCTTGTCGTCGTAACCCCGCCGCCCCGCGCGTCCGGCGACCTGGCGGAAGTCGCGCACGCTGAGGATGGCCGCCTTCTTGCCGTCGTACTTCCACAGCTGCGTGAACACGACGGTCCGGATCGGGACGTTGATGCCGACCCCCAACGTATCCGTCCCGCAGATCAGCTTGAGGAGCCCGCGCTGCGCCAGCGACTCCACGAGAATGCGGTACTTCGGCAGCAGTCCGGCATGGTGCACGCCGATGCCGTGACGCAGCCAGCGCTTCATCTCCCGGCCGTACGGGCTGTTGAAACGCACCTTCTCGAGTTCCTCCGCCAGCCGCGCCTTCTCCTCCTTGGTGCAGAGATTCAGGCTCATCCAGTCCTGCGCCCCCTCGGAGGCCGAGCGCTGGGTGAAATACACGAGGTACACGGGCGCCTTGCGCTCCAGCAACAGCTGCGCCACCCGCTCGCCGAGGGGCGTCTCCGAATACTCGAACTCCAGGGGCACCGGCCGACGGTCACTGCGGACCGTGAGGCAGGGGGCGCCCGTCACTCGCTGCAGATCCCGCTCGAAGAACTCCGTTCCCCCGAGCGTCGCCGACATGAGCAGGAAACGCGTCTGGGGCAGCGTAAGCAGCGGGACCTGCCACGCGGTCCCGCGATCCGCGTCCGAGTAGTAATGGAACTCGTCCATGATCACCGCCCCGATCTCCGCCCGGTCACCCCGCGCGAGCGCCATGTTCGCGAGGATCTCGGCCGTGCAGCAGAGGACCGGCGCGTGCGGGTTCACGCTGGCATCGCCGGTCATCATGCCGACATTCTCCGGCCCGAAGTCGCGACAGAGCGCGAGGAACTTCTCGTTCACCAGCGCCTTGATCGGGCAGGTGTAGATCGAGCGCCGCCCCGCGCAGAGCGCACGGAAGTGAAAGGCCGCCGCGACGAGCGACTTTCCGGACCCGGTCGGCGTCGCCAGGATCACGTTGTGTCCCGCGAAGAGTTCGAGAATGGCCTCTTCCTGCTCCGGATAGAGCTCCAGACCGCGTTCCGCCGCCACCGTGAGAAAGCGCGCCAACACCGCCTCCGCGTCACTGCCCGGAGGCAGCGGCGCCAGCGGTGCGGAAAGGGGGGGCGTCGACATCCCACCGAGAAGGGAGCGCGACCGCGCGGGACTCAAGGCCCGCCTTGGTTCCGCCACCGTTCCCCAACCGCCCGCGCGCGCGTCACGGGAAGCGCGCCGACGAGCCGACCGGCCCTCAGCCCACCGGCAAGAATCGTCGCCCATCCCCACCGCCGGAACCCGGACGCCTGCAGTCAGCCACGCCTTCCTCCCGAGGCCCCCTTATAGCACGGAACCTGCGGACCCAATTTCAACTTAATCGATTTTAAAATAGCACGTTACATATTTTCGCAAATTGAGTGCCCATGACCGGTGAATTTTCAACAAATCGTCTCTCCGAGGATACCGGAGAGGGGTGCGCAGCGTCTTTCTCAGCACCTTTGCGCCATGATCCTTACTCGCTCGCCTCTTGCCCCACGTCTGCTGGTCATCGTCGGCTTTGCCGGGGTCGTGCTCGGCTCCTCCGTCTCGTTCGCGCAGACGGGGGGGACGACCGAATCGCCGCCGCCCGGTGAGCGGCGAGAGCGGCGGTGGCCGACCGCTGGCGAGGTGCGCGAGCGCATGTCGGCGGCGCTGCGCGAACAATTTCAGGTCGAGGACGACGAGGAGTGGCGCCTGATTTCAGAACGAATCGAGCGTGTGTCGGAACTTCGCCGAGCCGCCGGAGCGGGAGGACCGATGGCGGCCGCGATGGCGTTCCGTGCGGCCCGCGCGGCGGGAGGCGGCGGAGGCGCCCCGGACAATCTCGGTCCAGGCGGCGGTCGCGGCCCCCTCGCGGGAC
>CAZEJZ010000248.1:0-5033 GCA_964512415.1 uncultured Opitutaceae bacterium | reverse complement strand
CACCCGCACCGCCATGATCTCCTTTCGCTTTTTCCGCGCCTCTCTTGCCGCAGCCCTGCTCCTCGCGGGCTCCGCCGCCCTGCTGGAGGCCCAGTCGGCCAATCGCACCAACGCGAATCGCACCGGCGGCACCGGCAACAATGCACGCCGTACCGGAATCACCGGCGGCGGCGCCGGGGCGAGCCGCAGCGGCGGCGAACGCCAGTACCAGAACGCCACCACCCTCGGCGACGCCATCATCAGCAGCAATCCAGAGACCCGCCGGATCATCGTCGTCACCGACGAGGAGACCAATGCGAGCATCCGTCAGGTCATCGAAAGCCTCGACCGGCCCAAGCCGCAGGTGCTCATCAACGTCGTCTTCGTCCAGGTCACGCACAACAACGATCTCGACGTCGGTGCCGAGCTGCAGCGCCGCGGCATCTCGCTCGGCGACCGGACCACCTCCACGGCGACCACCCTCTTCGGCGGCCCCGCCACGGGCGGCATCTACAACGTGGTCGGCACCGACGTGAACGCCACGCTCCGCGCGCTCTCCACCGTCGGCAAGACCGAGATCCTCTCGCGCCCTTCGATCCTCGCCCGCAGCAGCCAGCAGGCCACCATCATGGTCGGCCAGGAGGTTCCGTTCATCACCAACTCCCGCATCAGCGACACGGGACAGACCACGAACACGGTCCAGTATCAGGACATCGGCATCATCCTGCGCGTCACCCCGTTCATCACGTCCGAAGGCTTGGTCGAGATGATCGTCACGCCCGAGATCTCCGCGCTGAGTGAGCGCACGGTGGCCATCTCCGACACCGTGAACACGCCGGTGATCGACAAGCGCTCGGCCGACACGGTGGTGGTGACGCCGAGCGAGAGCACCGTCGTGATCGGCGGCCTCATCTCGAATCAGACCACCAGCCAAGACCGCAAGGTCCCGCTGCTGGGTGACGTGCCGCTGCTGGGCAACCTCTTCAAGCGCACGACGCGACAGACCGCGAAGACCGAGCTGCTGATCTTCCTCACGCCGCGCGTCGTCCAGCACCCGAACGACCTCGCGAAACTGACCGACGTCGAGCGCGGCAAGCTGGAGCTCAAGGCGACCACGCTGCCGACCGAGCAGGTCGACAAGCTGGTCGGCCAACCCTGAGCCTGCGGGGCCCCCGCGGTGCGTCCCTGACGCATCGCGCGGACCGCGGGCGCCGGGGCCCCTCGATCAGAAGCTCGGTGAAACCGACACGGCCTCGCCGGGCAACGCTTGGTAGTTCTCGCCCTGACTCCAAGACAGGTCGTTCACGAGCAGCTTGAAGACCACGGGGCCGTGGGTCGGCAAGGTGATGGACCAGCGGTCGTCGGCCTCGCAGCGCATCGCGACGCCGGATGACCAGTTGAGCCCAGCTCCCTGACCGCGGATGAAGAGCGTGTTGCCGAAGCCGACATCGATGGTCGCCGCGACCGTGACCGCCGCAGGCGGGACGGCGACCGGAATCGCCGCGACCGGAGCGGCGGGCGCTGGGGCCGCGACCTCGCCCGCCACGATCGGAATCGGCTGCGGCGTGCGATGGGCGACGCGGCGCGGCGTGAGCGCCTTGCGCGGCACCTTCGCAACGAGGGGAGCCTCGGCGGCGGTGCGACGGGGCTTGGTTCGCTTGACTGGCTTGACCTGTGGGGCGGCAGGCTTGGCGGGCTTCTTGGACTTCTTGCTCATGATGGATCAACCTCAGGTTTCAGTCGTTTGGCGGACAACACGTCCGCGCTTCAGCGTCTGACACCAGCAGACTTCATACCGTTCCCTGCCCCGCGTCGAGTGCGCCACGTTGTAAAAGATCGTCGCCTCCCGGTGAAAAGGAGGCGACGGCGGGAAAAGTGGTGGAGCAGATGGGAGTCAAACCCACGACCTCTTCATTGCGAACGAAGCGCTCTATCAACTGAGCTACTGCCCCGGAAAGGAAGGGAGGTTTTGGGGAAGCCCGCGCCGCGAGTAAACACCAAAGTTTCACGGGCGCGGCGGGGAGACGCTCAGAGCCGCCGCTCCGGCTCGAGCCGGGCGAAGGCCAGCTTGCCGCCGGCGGAAGGCATGAGACCGGTGATCTCGACCCGTACGACCTGACCGACCCGCGCGAGGGCGTCGGCGACCACGACCATCGAGCCGTCTTCGAGGAAGCCCACGGCCTGACCCGGCTCCTTGCCCGCCTTCACCAACTCGACCTCCATGCTCTGCCCGAGGGCGAGTTCGACGCGCAAGGACCGCGCCAGCGCATGGAGGTTCAACCAAGGCACGCCCTGGAACTCCGCCAGCTTCGCCAGGTTGTAGTCGGTCGTGAGAAGCCGGGCCTGCAGCGAGCGCGCGAGGAACACCAGCTTCGCATCGATCTCGTCCGGCCGGGCCTCGCTCTCGTGCAACCGCAGGTCCAGTCGGGGTATCCGGCGCAGCTCGTTCAGCACCTCCAGCCCGCGCCGTCCCCGGGCCTGCCGGTGCGGTTCGGGCGAGTCCGCGATGGCCTGCACGGCGTTCAGCACAAAGCGCGGAATCACCAACGCGGCCCCGAGGAAGCCCGACTCGCACACCTTCACGATCCGGCCGTCGATCAACGCACTCGCATCCACGACGACCAGCGGCACGTGCACGTCGTGTGGCACGAATCGCACATAGGGAATCACGAGGTTGAACTCGTCCTTTCCCCGCAGGGCGATGACCGTGCCGAGGTAGCCGCAGGTGAGGAAAAGCCCGAGGCGGGCCAGGTAAATCATCTGCGGATCGCCCTGCTCGAACAGCGGAGACACGCTGAGCAGGTAGCCGATCAGCGAACCGATCCCGAGCCCGAAGGTCACCGCACTCAGCCCGCGCAGCGAAAAACCGCGGAGCAAGAGGTCCACCAGCACCATCAGGATGCCGAGCAACAACCCCACCATGATGGCGAACAGCCGCAATCGATCCCACTCGGGAATCGCATAGCACACCAAGCCACCCGCGGCACCGCACAGCGCCACAAACACGATCCGGATCGGCCACAGGGTCTTGTTCATCGACCCTCATTCCTTCGGCTCACCCAGTCACCGAACGAGGAAAAAAAGCAGGAACGGCAGGCCAATGCCAATCGCCATCAATAGATAAAGCCAGACCAGCACTCGGCTGGCTTTTGCCTTTTCTTCAGGGGTCGGCTCCATTGTCGTGCAGCGCAGCGAACCCCGGGGATCATGACAAAGCAATACTGGCTGGTGAAACAGGAACCCGAGACCTACGCGTGGGCGACGTTCGTCGCCGACGGTCAGACGGTCTGGGACGGGGTGCGCAATTTCCAAGCCCGGAACAACTTGAAGGCCATGCAAGCGGGCGATGCGGTGCTCTTCTACGCCAGCATGGATCCGCGGCAGGTGATGGGGGTGGCCGAGGTCGTGCGGACGGCCTTCCCGGACCCGACGGCGCCGGCCGACGAGGGCTGGGTCGCGGTGACGCTGCGGGCCGGGCGGGCGCTGCGGCAACCGGTCACCCTCGCGACGATCAAGGCCGACAAGGCACTCGCCGACATCGCGCTGATCCGACAGAGTCGCCTTTCCGTCATGCCACTGCGCCGCGCGGAGTTCGAACGGATCGTCCAACTCGGGTCCGCCTGAACGCCCGCACCGCGCGCTCCGGTCCCGTCCCTTCTTCCCGTGATTCCGCACCTTACCCTCCTCGCTCCCGGTCTCCTGGGCGGTTCCGTCGGCCTTGCCGCGCACGCGCGCGGGGTCGCCCGGCGCATCACGGTCTGGGCCCGACGTCCGGAGGTGCGCATCGCCTTGGAAAGCCAGCCGTGGTGCTCCGGCGTGGCCGCGACACCCGAGGCCGCCGTGCATGAGGCGGATCTGGTCGTGATCGCCGCTCCCGTCGACCGCATCGCTGAACTGGTCACGCAGATCGCTCCCCACCTGCGCAACGGCGCCTGGGTCACGGACGTCGGCTCCACCAAGGGCGCGCTGACCCGCGCGGCGCACGCGGCGCTCGCCGGTCGGGCGCATTTCGTGGGCGCCCACCCCATGGCCGGCAGCGAGAAGACGGGCTGGGAGAACGGCCACGCTGACCTCTTCCGCGGCCGGGTCTGCTTCGTCACGCCGCTGCAGGCGACCGATCCGGCGGCGCTGGAGGCGGTGGTCCGTTTCTGGGCGGCGCTGGAGGCGGAGGTCACCACGGTCGATCCGGACGTCCACGATGAAATCGTGGCCCACATCAGTCACCTGCCGCAGATGCTGGCCACCACGCTCTGCACATTTCTCGCGCAGCAGAACCCGGGCTGGCGCAACTTCGCCGGCGGGGGGCTGCGCGACACCACGCGGATCGGCGCCAGCGATCCGGCGATGTGGATCGACATCCTCAGGCACAATCGCGACGAGATCCTCCGGGCCCTGCGGGGCTACCAGGCGGAGCTCGATGGTCTGCACGCCGCGCTGGCGAACGCGGATTGGACGGAGCTGCGGGCGCGTCTCGAACGCGGCCGCGCCTATCGTTCGGCGTTCCGTCCCTGACCCGACCTCCCGCCGTCGCGACGCCGCCATGCCGCTGCCCGATCTGCTGCCCGTCACCCCGTTCACCGCTCCCGTGCGGGGCAGCCTGCGCCTGCCGGGCTCGAAGAGCCTGACCAACCGGGCCCTGCTCCTCGCGGCGATGAGCGCGACGCCCGTGCGGCTCGAGGGCGCGCTCGCGAGCGAGGATACGGTGCTGATGGCCGCCGCGCTGCGCGCGCTGGGCATCTCCGTCGCCGCCGATTCCTCGGGCACCACGCTGGTCGTGAGCGGCCAGGACCGGGCGTTCTCCACCGCCCGCGAAGGCCAACCGGTCGAACTCTTCGTCGGCCTCGCCGGCACGGCGGCGCGCTTCCTCACGGCCTACTGCGCCACCGCGCCGCACGGCGTGTACCGGATCGACGGCATCGCCCAGATGCGGCGCCGCCCGATGCGGCCGCTGCTGGAGGCGCTGCGGGCTCTCGGCGTGCGGGTACGCTGCCTTGGCGAGGAGGGCTTCTTCCCAGTCGAGATCGAGGGCGGTGGGCTCACGGGGGGCCGGGTGA
>CAZEJZ010000247.1:0-5052 GCA_964512415.1 uncultured Opitutaceae bacterium | reverse complement strand
GCGCGCAGGGCGTATCAATGGCGCGCGCACCCCAGCCGCCGCCGGGGGGCACGCCCGCGCTCAGGCGAGTGAACGCGAGCGAGAACGCAAGCAGGCTCCAGAGCATGCGGAGACCGAGGCGGCGGAGCGGAGGCGGCTGGAGCGCGTAGAGCATGGGCGCAGCTCAGAGCGAGAGGAGCGCCTCGCGCATCTGCGCGCAGGCCTGATCGATCATGCTGCCCTCGTGGGCGGTGCTGAGGAAGCACGCCTCGTAGGCGCTGGGGGGAAGGTAGACGTCGCGCGCGAGGCAGGCGTGGAAGAACCGTCCGAAGAGCGCGGCATCCGATTGCAGCGCGTCGGCGTACGAGTGCACCGGCTTGGCGGAGAAATACAGGCAGAACATCGACCCCGTTTGCGGCACCTGCGCGGGCAGCCCCTTGGTCCGGGTGGCTTCGAGCAACGTGTCGCGAACCTGACGTCCGAGGGTGGCAAGGCGGGCGTAAGGATTCTCGGTTTCGAGCAGGCGGAGGGCGGCAATGCCGGCGGCCATCGCGAGCGGGTTGCCGCTAAGGGTGCCGGCCTGATAGACTGGACCGAGGGGAGCGAGGTGGTCCATCACGTCGGCGCGTCCCCCGAAGGCACCCACCGGCAGCCCGCCGCCGATGATTTTCCCGAGCGTGGTGAGGTCGGGGGTGATGCCCTCAATCTCCTGCACCCCGCCTTTGGCGAGTCGGAAACCGGTCATGACTTCGTCGAAGATCAGGAGGGCACCGGCGCGGGTGCAAGCCGCCCGCAGCGCCGTGAGGTACCCCGGGAGCGGGAGGATTAGGCCGACGTTGGCGGGGTAGGGCTCCACGATGACGGCGGCGATCTCGCCGGGGTGCGCGGCGAAGGCCGCCTCGACAGCCGCGGCATCGTTGTAGGGAAGGACGATGGTCTCCCGGGCGAACGACGCGGGCACGCCGGCGCTGTCGGGATTGCCGTGCGTGAGGGCGCCGGACCCCGCCTTGATCAGGAGGGAATCCGAGTGTCCGTGATAGCAGCCGGAGAACTTGATGATCTTGTCGCGCCGCGTGAATCCCCGCGCGAGACGGATCGCCGACATCGTCGCCTCGGTCCCGCTGTTGCACAACCGCACCTTCTGGATCGACGGAACGAAACGGACGATCATCTCCGCCATCTCCACCTCCAGCGGGTTGGGGGTGCCAAAGGACGTCCCTCGCTCCAGCGCGTCGGCGATGGCCTGCCGGATCAAGGGATGGTTGTGCCCGTGAATCGCCGGTCCCCACGTGCAGACGAAGTCGATCAGCTCCCGGTCATCCGCGGTGGTGAGCGTCGCCCCTCGGGCGGATTTGACGAAAAACGGGGCCCCACCGACCGAGCGAAAGGCGCGGACCGGGGAATTGACTCCCCCGGGAATGAGCTGGCGGGCGCGGGCGAAGAGATCGGCGGACGTCATGGCGGCGGGAGAGGACCTAGGATACGTACTTTTGGACGATAGGAATGCGGCGTCCGACGCCGAAGGCGAGGGGCGTGATCTTGAGGCCGGGCGCGGCCTGCTTGCGCTTGTACTCGTTGAGATCCACCTTGCGAACCACGTCCTGAACCGTCGCCGCGTCAAATCCCCGGGCGATCAAGTCGCGGCGGGAGAGGCCTTCCTCGACGTAGCCCTTCAGGATCGCGTCGAGCACGTCGTAGGGCGGCAGGCTGTCCTGGTCGGTCTGGCCGGGCCGGAGCTCGGCGCTCGGTGGCTTCTCGATGGTGTTCAGCGGGATGACTTCACGGTCGCGGTTGATCCACCGCGCGAGCGCGTAGACCTGCGTCTTGAACACATCGCTGATGACCGCCAGCCCCCCGCACATGTCGCCGTAGAGCGTGCAGTAACCCACGGCCACCTCGCTCTTGTTGCCCGTGGTCAGCAGGAGCGAGCCGAACTTGTTGGAAAGAGCCATCATCAGGACCCCGCGGATGCGGGCTTGGATGTTCTCCTCCGTGACGTCCCGGGCGCGTCCGGTGAAGATTGGCCCGAGAGCGGATTCGCAGGCGGCGACGGCCTCGGCGATCCCGATGGTCTCGAAGCGGATTTCGAGGTTGTCGGCGAGGATGCGCGCATCATCCCGGGAGTGCTGGGACGAGATGGCGGAGGGAAGGGAGACGCCGATCACGTTCTCCTTGCCGAGGGCGGCGACGGCGAGTTCGGCCACGATGGCCGAGTCGATGCCGCCGGACAAGGCGACCAAGGCCCGGCGGAAGCCGCTTTTGTGCGCGTAGTCGCGGAGGCCAAGGACCAGGGCGTCATGGATGTCGCCCAACTCCGCCTGCTGGAAAGTGCGGTCGAGGTGGGGCCCGGCGTCGGAGAGATCGACGACCCGGGAGTCCTCGCGGAAGGCGGCCAGTCCCGCGATTACCTTGCCATCGGGGCGGGCGACGAGGCTTCGGCCGTCGAAGACGAGCTCGTCATTGCCGCCGATCGCGTTGACGTAAACGACCGGGCAGCCGAGGACTCGGCTGGCGTCGGTGACGAGGGTCTGGCGGACGCCCCCCTTGTCGTGATGCCAGGGGCTCGCGGATAGATTGACCATCAGGTCGAGGTTCTGTCCGGCGAGGTGGCGCAGCGGGTCGACGCGGTAGAGCTGGCGGGTGGTGAACCGCGGATCGGTCCAGATATCCTCGCAGATGGTGACGCCGATCCGGTGGCCGGCGAAGGTGAAGGTGGTGGGGGCGGAGGCGGGCTCGAAGTAGCGATCCTCGTCGAAGACGTCGTAGGTGGGCAGCAGGCACTTCCGGGCGAAGCCGAGGACCTTGCCGTCGGCGCACCATGCGGCGGAGTTGAAGCAGCGACGGCCCTCGGACGACGGATTGTGCTCGACGGTGCCGATCAGGGCCGGGACGGAGCCGATCGCCTGGGCGATCTGGGCCAGGGAATCCTCCACGTCCGGCACGAAACTGCGCTTGAAGAGAAGGTCGCGGGGTGGATAGCCGCAGACGACCAACTCGGGAAAGACGACAAGCTCGGCTCCGTCGCGCACGAGTGACTCGTAGGCGGCGAGGATCCGGCGGCGATTGCCGCTGAGATCGCCGACGGTGGTGTTCAACTGGGCGAGGCCGATGCGCATGAGGGCGGCGTTGGAGAGGGTCTGAAGAGTCAGACTATGGTGCTCGAAAGGAAAAGAACAACTCCCGAGGCTTGCGCCCGTGGCCGGAGAGAGGGAGCCTCGGGCCATGCGTTGGTTGTGGCTCCTGTTCTTCAGCGTCGCTCCGCTGGCCTGCGTTCGAGCCGAGGCGCCGGTTCGCCTGGGCCTTGAGGACGCGTTGGCGGCGGTGGAGCGCGTGAATGTCAATGTGCTCCTGAGCCGGGAAGGCTTCCAGCAGGCGGTGGAGGTCGCGAATGCGCAGCGGGCCGACCTGCTACCCACGGTGGGCGCGGCGGTGCAGCAGCGGCGTTCGGAGAGCCCGGTCATCACCCGGACGATCAAGACCGCCGGGACGCCGACAAACCGCTCCGATGCGCGCCTGACGGCGTCGCTGGCGCTGCTCAGCCCGCAACAGATCGCGCAGTATCGGGCGGCGCAGGTCGGAGTCGAGGTGGCGCAGCTGGATGTGCAGCAGACCATCCAGACGATCCTGGCGACGGCCGCGCAAACCTTCTTTGCGCATCTCCGGAACGTGAAGCGCATCGACGTGCTGGACGCCAATGTACGGCGCGGACGCGAACTCCTCGCGCTCGCGCGGAATCAAGTCGCCGCCGGCGTGGCGACGCAGATCGACATCACGCGGGCGGAGTCGCAGCTGGCGCTGGCGGAGCAGGCGAGGCTCCAGCAGGCGACGGTGGTGTACGAGAGCGAGCTTCGGCTGAAGCGGCTACTGGACCTCGACGCTGCCCTCCCGCTTGAACTGGCCGACTTCATCGTCCGTCGCAGCGAGGAAGCGCCCTTCCAGGGCGGTGCTGAGCGCACGCTCTTCGAACGCCGGGCCGATTACCTGCGGGCGCGTCGCCAGCTTGAGCAGACGACCGAGGCACTGCGGGCGGTGCGCTGGGAGCGGTTTGGTGCGCTGTCGCTCACCGGCGACTACGGCTTGGCGAATTCCGAGGTCTTTGCCCGCCATGACGAGGTCGCGTGGTCCGCGGGGTTGGCCCTGTCGGTCCCCGTCTTCGATGGGCAGCGCATCCGCAGCGGGGAGCGCCAGGCGCGGTCCCAGCTGCGCTCCCAGGAGTTCAGGGTGCGCCAGCTTGAGCTGCAAATCGCGGGTGAGGTGCGCTTGGCCCATCAGGATGCCCGTTCGCGGTATGCCCAGGTCGGTGTCGCCGAGAAGACCCTGGCGCTCTCGCTGGAGGAGCTGCAGTTGGCCCAGCGCCGCTTCGAGCAGGGCGTGGCGGACAACCGGGAGATCGTCGATGCACAGAACCGGATCGCGCTCGCGAGCGACAACCTCAACGAAGCGATCTACCAGTACAACCTGAGCCGGGTCGAACTCGCGCGGACGCGCGGCGATGTCCGGGCGATCCTAGGCGAGCGCCAATAGCGACGTCGGGTCGTCGACTACCAAGTAAAGAAGTCACCGCGGTTGAACTCCGTGGTGGTCGGGGTCCATACCGGAGGACGGCGGGCCAGATCTCGGTCAAAGTCCAAGCGGCGCTCGTCCGGGATCCAGTACACGAGGTCCCCGTCCGGGAGCGGCGACGAGGGGCTCTTGAACACCGAGTTCATGTACTTCGAGCTGAAGAGTTGCCCCATGGATCCGCGGATCGTGATGCGGTAGCCGGACCAATCCTCCATGAGGCGGACCAGATTCTGCACGCCGCCGCTGTTCGTGGGCGGGCTGGTGGTGGAAGGGGTGTTGCCGGTCAGAATGCCGGCATTCAGCACCATTTCACTGGCGCCCCCGGCGGGCGTCGCGCGGCGCTGGTCGATCCCGCCCGCGGAATTGTCGTCGTTCCACCCGTCGGAAAGGATGGTGACGGCGTCTCCCATGAGGACGGCCGGGTTGGAACGGGTGCTGGCGCCATCGCTGATCGCGGTGGTGTTGTAGTCACCCTGAACGTAGAGCGCATTGTTGGTGACCACCGCGAAG
>CAZEJZ010000246.1:0-5056 GCA_964512415.1 uncultured Opitutaceae bacterium | reverse complement strand
GGCGGAGGCCCGTTAGGCGCGGGGTGCCCCGCGAGCACGGGCTTCGCTCTCGGAGTGCCACCGGTAGAACGCGACGGCGAGGGTACAAAACGCGACCAAGAGGCCGCCTAGCTTCATGATCACCGCACCGAGCAGCTGATCTTCGGCGGGTCCAAGCTTGGCAAAGAGGCGGGGCGCATATTCGTAGGTCGGGTAAAGGACGTCCTGCGAGAAGGCGATGAAGGCGAACAGCGGAGTCATGCCAATCGTGACCGCAAGGAGGTAGAGAATCTGCACGCCTGGATTCACTGGCGGATGGATCCGCGAGGGCGCCAGCACGGGCCACCAGTAGAAGAGCGCGGCCACGAAGAACATGAGATGTTCAATCACGTGCACGAGCTTGTCTTGAAGGGCCCAGTCGTAGATTTCCGGGACGTGCCACGCGCTGAGTACGCCGACGTAGATGGCGGTGCAACTCACCGGGTGAAGTAGCCGGCGACGCAATCCGGGAAAGGGAGCGCGGCGGAATACTCCGTCCACCAGCCACACCGGGAGTCCGAGCAGGAAGAAAATCGCAGCGGGATAGATCAGCAACTGGTGCTGAACCATGTGGGCGCTCAGGAGGAACCGTTCGCCCGCTTGATCCAGCGGAGACCCCACCGCGAGGTAGAAGATGACGAGGCCAGAATAGAACAGGGCCGCCTCCTTGCGCGGGAACACCAGCGACTCGCCCCAAAGTCGTCGGCGCAGAGGACCGCAGGCCAGCGCATAGGCCCAGCCCAGTAGGATCAGACCCCCGACCAAGTAAGGTTCGTTGTGCCAGTGACGCCAGTCGATCATCGGGTCTGGGGCAACAATGCAGCCGGAGGTAGCGGAGCGGGAGGGCCGGCTTTCACCTCAGCCCGCTGGGCTCGGCCCTTAGGCAGATCCGACCAGCGCGGTCACGGTCTGGATCGCCGCGGCGTCGTAGGCGGGGCCGACCGGCTTGCTGTCGCCAACCGCAAACAGGAAGTACAGCGCCGTCACGGTCCCCGTTGCAAGCACGAGGCCGATGAAGAACAAGATCGTGCAGAGCAGCTTGTCCCACTTCAGGTGCATGAAGATGAAGATCACGAACATGAACTTCACCAGCGACAAGAAGCTCAGCGCTCCCAAGACCACGAGGTGCGGAAGTGGAAGGTAGATCGCAACAATTTCGATTCCAGTGATGACCGCCAGAAGCATCGCCACCTGCACGAAGATGTGAAACTTGCTCTGGTCGTGCTCGTGGCTGTTGGAATCGTGAGAGGGTGTGGCGGCGAGGGCGCTCATGACGGCAGGAGAGGAGATTGGGGACGTCGGACCGGTGAAGGCGGATCAGATGTACTCGAGGAGGTAGACCACGGGGAAGATGATGATCCAGACGATGTCGACGAAGTGCCAGTACAGGCCCATCGATTCGACGTCGATGGCATTGCCCTCGCCGAAGTCGACCGGGCCGCGCGAGCGCCCCAGGAACATCAGCCCGGCGATGCTCGCCGCCAGTCCGATCAGGGGAACGAGATGGCCGGCCAAGAACGAACCCACCGAGAATGTCGGGACGTGCATCTGGTGCGCAAAATCGACGACCACATAGACCCCGAGGACCACGGCAACCGCAAACACCAGCAGGTGCACGATGCTCATGATGAACCACGGCTGGGAAGAGTGATCCGCATCGGCTGGCTTGAACGTGCGGATGTACATGAGGATGAGCCAAAGGACGCCGATGGCCACGTGGCAGCCGTGCGTACCGGTCAGCGTGTAGAACGTCGAACCGAACAGGCTGCTCGACAGTGTCAGACCCTTCTCGTGGACGAAGTGCTGGAACTCGTACACTTGGCACGCGAGGAAGATCAGGCCGAAGAAGATCGTGCCGAGGAGGTTGTTCCGCGTGCTGCGCAGGTTGCCCTTCTGGATGGCGTTCACAGCCAGCGCCATCAGCAGCGACGACATCAGCAGGATGAAGGTCGAGAACGACGTGAGCTCGATCGAGAAGATCGACCGGGGATCCGGGGAGCCGGCCGGCGGGTGGATCCGATACACGACGTGCATCGAGATCAGGGCGCCGAAGAACATGCAGTCGGACGCAAGGAACGTCCACATGAACAGTTTCTTGTTCGGAATGCCGGTCGACGTCGTGGCGTCGTGATGGTGGTCAATCGCGCCGGAGGCGGAATGGCTGCTCATGGTCGAAAGGGAGTCGGGTTGGGAATACTGGAACAGCCTCGCTCAGTGATGGCCGTGGCCATCCTTCGGCTCGATCGGGTTGCCGTCCTTGTCGAGATGGAGGTGGTAGCCGCCCGGTCCTTCCCACGCCCAAAGATAGACCGCAATGAAGAGGGCGACTCCGCCCGCGATGGCGCCCATGAAGTTATGATTGGTGAACAGCAGACCGCCGGTCAGGAGGGCCATCGCCGCGATGAACGGGAACCAAGACTGGCTCGGCATGTGGATCCCCCCGTGCGCTTCCTCTTCGGCGGCGTGCTTGGCCTTCTCGCGCTCGATCTCGTCGCGGTGGTGCTTCTCGTACCAGAACGCGTCGCGGGCATGGACGGTGGGAATCACCGCGAAGTTATACTCCGGCGGGGGATTCGGGATGGACCACTCGAGCGTACGCGCACCCCACGGATCACGACCGACCTTCTCGCCCTTGAAGTAGGTGTAGAGCATCACGACGAAGTACACCGCGATGCCGATGCCGAGGATCATTGCGCCGACCGAGGCGATGAAGTTGGCGGAGTTCCATCCCATGTTGCCGTCGTAGGTGAACGTGCGCCGCGGCATGCCGTTCAGACCGAGGAAGTGCATCGGGAAGAACGTGACGTTGAAACCGACAAAGATCACCCAGAACGACAGCTTGCCCCACGCTTCGGAAACCTTGCGGCCGAAGATCAGCGGGAACCAGTAATGGATGCCGGCGAGCAGCGCGAAGATCGAGCCGCCGATCAGCACGTAATGGAAGTGGGCGACCACGAAGTAGCTGTCCTGCTGCTGCGCATCGGCCGGAGCGGCCGAGTGCATGATGCCGGAGAAGCCGCCCATCATGAACATCCACACGAACCCCAGCGCGAACATCATGGGCGTCCGCATCTGCAGTTGCCCGTTCCAGAGCGTGCCGATCCAGTTGAAGATCTTCACCCCGGTCGGGACGGCAATGGCCATGGTCGCGATCGCGAAGGCGGCCGTCGCCATGGTGCCCATGCCAGTGGTGAACATGTGGTGGGACCAAACGCCGAAGCCGAGCAGTCCGATGACTACGCCCGAAAAGACGATGATCGGGTAGCCGAAGAGGGGCTTGCGGGAGAAGGTCGGAAGAATCTCCGAGATGATTCCCATCGCCGGAAGGATCAGGATGTACACCTCGGGGTGACCGAAGATCCAGAAGAGATGCTGCCAGAGAATCGGCAGCCCGCCGTTGGAGACCTCAAAGAAGCTCGTGCCGAAGGAGCGGTCCATCATCAGCGCCACCAGGGCGATCGTGATGGCGGGGAAGGAGAGAACGATCAGGAAGGCGGTGACCAGCGTCATCCACGTGAAAACCGGGAGGCGCATCATCGTCATGCCGGGAGCGCGCATGTTGATGATCGTGACGATGAAGTTGAGCGATCCGACGACCGAGGAGACACCGAGGATCTGGAGTCCCATCACCCAGAGGTCCGTCGACATGTCGGTGGTGAACTGATTGGAGTATGCCTTGCTCGTCAGCGGGGCGTAGCCGAACCAGCCGACGTCCGGTGCGCCCGACTTCACGAACCAGCCGACGTTCAGGATGATCGAGCCCGCGAGGAAGACCCAGAACGCGAAGCCATTCAATCGGGGGAACGCGACGTCGCGTGCCCCGATTTGCAGCGGCATGATGTAATTGAAGAACGCGGCCGACAAAGGCATCACGGCGAGGAAGATCATCGTCGTGGCGTGCATCGTGAAGAGCTCGTTGTAAGTCTGGGCGCTGAGGAACGTGTTGTTCGGCACCGCGAGCTGGACGCGGATGAGCAGGGCCTCAAACCCTCCCACGAGGAAGAAGATCAACGAGGACACTCCGTAGAGCAGGCCGACGCGCTTGTGGTCCACCGTGGTGAGCCAACTCACGAGACCGGTCTTGGCGGTCGGTCGCGTGAAGACGAAGGGACGCTTTTCCGCGGCGGCGGTGTCCTTGCCGATGAAATCGGACTTGGTGATGGCTTGCATGGTCGGGTGCTCCTCGAAACGGGTTACTTGAGGCTGTGCAGGTAGGCGACGAGCGAGCGCGCTTCGTCGTCATTGATTGAAAACTGTTGTTCCCACGCGCCGGTCTCGTTGTTCCGGACGAGGTAGCCGCCAAACCACATCTTGTTTCCGGGTTTCACGTTGTTGGGCTCGGTCAGCCAGCGGTGAAGGTTCTGCTCGGTATTCTCGAGGAGGCCGCCGGCGATGGTGGTGCGGGCGCCGATGCGGGTGAGATCCGGACCCGAGATACCGGCGCCCTCGTGGCCGCGGACGGCATGGCAGCCGGCGCACTTCTTTTCGATGAAGAGCTTGCGACCCTGCGCGATCAACTCCGGGTTCTCGCCCTGATCCACCTGCTGCTTCTGTTGCCAAGCGGCAAACGGTGCGCGGTCAAAGGCTTCGCTCCAACCGGGCGAGTTGCGCCGCTGCTTCTCGTATTTGTACGACGCGAATTCGACGCGGGGCGAAACGGCCGTCGGCGTGGCGCCGATCTGCGTGCCCGGCACGGTCCGGGCCGGGCTCTTCTGCTTGGCCAACCAAGCCGCGAAATCCGCCTCCGAAAGGGCGATCACCCGGAAACGCATCACTGCATGCGACTCCCCGCAGTACTCGGCGCACTGGCCCCAGAAATAACCCGGCTCATCCGCCTTCAGCCAAAGGTGATTTCCGCGGTTCGGCATCATGTCCACCTTGCCGGCCAGCTTCGGTACCCAGAACGAGTGAATGACATCCACCGTACGTAGGTTCACCCGCACGGGCCGACCCGCCGGGATCACGAGTTCGTTGCCCGTGACCAGCGCGCCGGAACCCTCGATCTGCTCCTTCGGATACTCAAACTTGAACCACCACT
>CAZEJZ010000245.1:0-5058 GCA_964512415.1 uncultured Opitutaceae bacterium | reverse complement strand
ACCGCATCCGTGGGCAGATTGGCCCCGAGAGTCAGGACGCGGCCGGACGCCGCCCGGACGGCCGCGCGCAAGCCCGGCGCCGTCTCGGGATCGACCAACACCAGACGCACGGTCCGAACCGAACCCGCCGCCAGCAGGGCGTTCAATCGCTCGCGGCCTGCGGGAGTCGCCTCGCCCAGCCCGCGCAGGTCGAGGATCAACGCCGCCGGCGCCGACCCGACATCGAGCAGGCTCAGATCACGGCTGCGGAGATACGCGGGGCCGTCGGGCAGCAGATGCGACTGTGGCGTTGCCCGGGACGGCGGGATCAGCGGTGCGCCGATCAGGACGGCGACGAGAACAGCACGGTGGAGAAGGGAGCGCACGGAAATGATCGGGAGCGTTACACCGACTCCCGGCGCAGCTGACGGGCCCCGATGTCGCGGCGAAAGTACTTCGACGCGCAGGTGATGCGTTCGCAGGCCGCGTAGGCCGACTGGGCCGCGGCTTGCAGGGTGGGGCCGAGGGCGGTGACGCCGAGGACGCGGCCGCCGTGGGTGACGAGTTCTCCGGTGGCGGAGCGCGCGGTGCCGGCGTGGTAGACCGTCACCTCCGGCGGCAGCGGATCCGGAATCTGGATGACGTCGCCCTTGGGATAGCGGTCCGGGTAGCCGCGGGCGGCGATCACGACGCAGAGGGCGTGCTCCGGACGGACCTCGAGCGAGACCTGGCCGAGTTCGCCGTGCGCGGCGGCCCAGAGGAGGCTCAGCACATCGGTGCGCAGTCGCGGAAGCACCACCTGCGTCTCGGGATCGCCGAAGCGCGTGTTGTACTCGAGCACCTTCGGGCCGTCGGCGGTGAGCATGATCCCGATGAACAGCGTGCCGCGGAAGTCGATGCCCTCGGCGGCGATCGCGTCAACGGACGGACGGACGATTTCATGGTCGATGCGTGCGAGCAGGTCCGGCGTCACCACGTCGGCCGGCGAATAGGTTCCCATCCCGCCGGTGTTGGGGCCGGTGTCGTTGTCGCCGACGCGCTTGTGATCCTGCGACGTCGGCAGGATGACGTAGTCGCGACCGGAGACGACGACGAGCAGGGAGGTTTCCTCGCCGACGAGGCAGTCCTCGATCAGGATGCGGGCGGGAGGAGCGGAAGGCTCCGGACGGGAGTGGAGGGCGAGCAGAGCCTGGACGGCGGCGGCGGCTTCGTCGTGGGAGGAGGCGACGACGACGCCCTTGCCGGCGGCGAGACCGTCGGCCTTCACGACGATGGGGGCGGGCCGGGCGCGGATGTAGGCGATCGCGGCGTCGGCGTCCTCGAAGAATGCGGCGTCGGCGGTGGGGATCCGGTACTTCTGGAGGATTTCCTTCGTGTAGATTTTCGACGCCTCGAGCCGCGCGCCGTCGGCCCGTGGCCCGTAGGCCGGAACGCCGGCGGCCTCCAGCGCATTGACCAGCCCGAGGGAGAGCGGCACCTCCGGACCCACGACGACGAAGTCGATCGCCTCGCGCCGCACGAGCTCGACGAGCCCCCGGATGTTGTCGACGGCGACCGGCAGGCAGGGGACCTCGTCGGCGATCCCGGCATTGCCTGGAGCGGCGAGGACGCGGGGCTGGCTGGGCGAGCGCCGCAGCGCGTGCACGAGGGCGTGTTCGCGACCGCCGGAGCCGACGACGAGGATCGAGCGCGGGAGGGGGGCCATGGAAAACCGGGAGCAAACCCCGATCGACCGGGTTTAGGCAAGCCGCGTCAGAGCACCTGCAGCTTCTTGCGGTAGAACCCCACGACCTCGGCTGGATCGTCGGAGAACAGGATGTAGTCCATCATCCACGCCGGGGCGCGCTGCGTGCGGACCATCTCGAGCAGTTGCTCGCGCAGGTCGGCGAAGTACTTCGGATCGTAGAACACGTACGGCACCCGGGGCCGGATCCCGAGCTTCAGGTTGCACAGTTCGATCCCGATTTCCTCGAGGGTGCCGACCCCGCCGACGTTGAAGATGCAGAAATCGGCCACCTCGAACCATTTTTGGCGGAAGTGCCGGCTGTTTTCCTGGAACGTGTTGAAGAAATCCACCCCGAGCTCGGGCGGTTGGGCCTCGAGTTCGAGGAAGCACGCGCCGGTGAGCGCGCCCTGGCTGCGGGCCTGGTCGGTGGCGAGGCGCATGACCCCGCCGCCGCCGCCGGTGAGCACGCCGACGTTCGGCCCGATGAAGCCGGTGAGCGTGTCGATCAGCTGCGAGATCCTCCGCGTCTGCTCGATGTCCAGTCCCACCGCGCTGCCGTAGAACGCGAGGATGGTGGCTTCCTGGAACCGGCGGACCCGTTCCTCGCGGATGAAGAAGCCCTGGTCCTTCTTGTATGTGTGGAGGAAGACGTCGCCCATCGCCTCGTTGTACCAGTAGACATCGATGCCGATGGCGTTGAGCGCATCGAGGCGGGCGTGGGCGTTGCTGGAGAGGAAGAACCCGTGCGTGCGCGAAGGCCGGCGGAAGACGATGCGGCGGAGCTTGAGCTCGGGGACGCGGGTGAGGAGCTCGATGTATTCGAAGAGGTTCGGGAAGTAGTCGACCAGCAGGGTGTCCGCGTCCGCCGGGGCGTTGTCGAGGGCCTGCACGAGCGTCTTGCAGCCCGGGCTGTCCGCCTTCGCGTCGGCGAGCTTCGGCTTGAGCGACCCGCCGGCGCCGAGGCTGAGCAGCCGGCTCAGGTTCTCCATGGTGGAGCTCTGGCCGCGCACGGTGAGCCGGGCGCGCGGCCGCGGCTCGGTGGCCGGCGGCGGCGGGGCCTCGTCAAGCGCCTGGAACGCCTCGCCCACGGTCGTCAGCAGCCGGGTCCGCCGCTTCGCCAGCTGCTTGCTCTCGGGATCGGTGACCGGCGGCGCGCGGAAGACCTCGACGGAGACCAGCGGGTTGACCACGGGCTGGTCGCCCTGGTTGTAGATCTCCAGCATGACGTTCGTGCCGAAGGTCTTCAACGGGTCGAGCAGCACCGCGCTGGTGTGGATGCCGAACGGACCCTCACCCTGATTCAGCACCACGTAGTGCTCTTTCAAATACATCGAGCAGCTGGTGATGAGCCCCGAGCGCGGCGGGATGGTGAGGGGTGAGGCGTCGCGCCGGAGCTGGACCTTGTCGAGGAACAGGCGGCCGGCCTCGCCGCTGACGAGGCGTTCGAAGCTGCTGCGGGGGAGGCGGGGATTGAGCGTGTAGATGACCTGGTGTGGCGTGAGGTAGACGCGCCCGAGGCGGTCGATGCTGATGGTGTTGGGAAGCTTGAGTTGGTTGGAGCGGACGGCCTCCCAGATTTCCGCGGTGGTCAGTTTCGCGGCGGCGGGGGCGTAGTAGAGGCGGCCGACGGTGACGCCGGGGCGCAGCAGCTTCCGCCAGTAGGCGGCGTTCGGGAAGCTGGCGTCGAAGAGGAAGGCCTCGGCCTCCAGCGTGAGCCGGTTGCCCTCGATCGTCGGGCATCCTTGCGTGAGCATCTCGATGCCGATGCGGGCCAGCGTGCTGCGCTCGGTGAAACGGAGGTCGGCGACGCGCCGCTTCAGGAAGTCGAACTCCGCCGGATGGCGCGGCCAGAAGGCGAGGGTGAGTAGCACCGTGGCCTCATCCTTGTGCCGCACGTTGAGAATCTGCCCATCCTGACTGGTCCAGAAGAGATCGTCTTGCATGGTACGGACGCAGGAGTGTCTCCGGTCCGGGTGGAGACACAAGCGAGGATAATGGTTTGCCTTCCCGGCGAACTCGGGGCACCTGTTCTCTCTTTTCCGGGAACCACTTCCGCAATCGGCGGATCCCTGATTCATTCCCATCGACGCATGACCTCCCTCCGAGTCCTCTCCTCGTCGGCCCTGCTGGCCGTTTCCTTCTCCGTCGCCGCCGCGCAGCAGCAGCCGGCTCCGACCCTCGCCAACACCCCGGCGGCCCTGGCGGCGACGCCGGCCCCGGCCGCTCCGGCGGCGCCACGTTTCACGGAGGACCAGCTCCTCGAGACGTTCGGCTGGTTCGTGGGCAAGCGCATCGGGATCACCGAGCTCAAGTTCACGCCGGAGCAGACCACCGCGATGATCAAGGGGCTGCAGGCCGCGGCGGCCGGCAAGGATGCTCCGTACAAGCTCGAGGAGATCGGGCCCGAGATGGACAAGTTCATGCAGGCAAAGCAAGAGGCCTACATGGCCGAGCTGAAGCGTCAGGGCCTCGAGGCCTCCGCCAAGTTCCTCGCCGAGATCAAGGCCAAGCCGGGCGTCGTGGTGCTGCCCAGCGGCCTCGTCTATGAGATCGTCCAACCGGGCACCGGTGCCTTCCCGAAGGCCACCGACTCCGTCAAGGTGCACTACACCGGCACGTTGATCGACGGTTCCGTGTTCGACAGTTCCGTGCAGCGCGGCGAGCCCGCCGAGTTCGGTCTGGACCAGGTCATCCCTGGCTGGACCGAGGGCCTGCAGAAGGTGAATGTCGGCGGCAAGATCAAGCTCTACGTCCCGCCCCAGCTGGCTTACGGCGACGAGGGCCGCCCGGGCATCCCGCCCGCCGCGACGCTGGTCTTCGACGTCGAACTGCTCGAAATCAAGGCCCCGGCGGCGGCTCCGGCCGCTCCGCAGGCTCCGGCGGCCCCCGCGGCTCCGGCGGCGACCAAGTAACTCGTCGCTTCGTTTCGGCCGCCGGCGAGCGGCCGGATGGTTCTCCCCGCGCCCCGGTCACTCCGGGGCGCTTTGTTTTTAGCCGACTGCCGCGCGGAGGTCTCGGGCAAAGGCCTGCAGGTCCTCGTCGCGCGTGTCCCATGAGCACATCAGGCGATAGCCGTCGTCGCCGATGAAGACATGGAAGTGCCACCCGCGCGCCTCGAGGGCGGCTGCGACCGGCTTCGGCAGGTGCACGAAGACCGCGTTCACCTCGGGTTCGAGGCAGAGGCGCACGCCGGGAATGGCGCGAAGCAGGTCCGCGAGGCGGGCCGCCATGCGATTTGCGTGCGTCGCGTGGCGCAGCCACGCGCCGCTCTCGAGCACGCCGACCCCCTGGGCGGTGGCGAAGCGCATCTTCCACGCGAGTTGTCCGGCCTGCTTGGCGCGCCAGGCGAACTC
>CAZEJZ010000244.1:0-5105 GCA_964512415.1 uncultured Opitutaceae bacterium | reverse complement strand
CGCCGCCTTGGCGGCCAGCTTTCGCGCGCGCTCCAGCTTCAGCGCGGCTCCGACCTGCGACCGCACGGCGGCGAAATCCGCGTCCGACGCACCCGGGGCCGGAATGGCGACGGCGGGTTTGCCGTCGGCGGGGGCGGGTTTCGGGAAGCGGGCCGGATTCGAGTCGTAAAGCGCGCGCACGGCGGCGTCGTCCACCGACACCTGGGAGACATAGGCGGCGGCGGGGAATCGCACGGCGCGGACCTTCACCTGCGGCGGAATCTCGTAGCGGAATGCATTCTCCTCGAAAAACTTCGTCAGGTTGGCCTCGCTTGAATCGACCGTGGGCGAGAATTTCGCGTAGTCGGCACTGGCCACGGCGATGGTCCACTTGGCCTCGGCTCGAGCCAGCTGCTGCTTCACGTCGACCGGCAGAACGTAGCCGGGTCCGGCGAGCAGCTTCTGGACCTGCGTGTAGCGGTAGTCATCAGACAGGATCCGCGAGACATCGCGCTCGGTCAGGGTGGCGTCGAGCTTCAGGTTGTCGCGGAACTGCGCGTAGCGGGCGGCGTCGAAGGTGCCGTTCTCGCCGGCAAAGGCGCGGAGGGTCTTCACGTAATCGACCAAGTCGGCGCCGGACGGGCCGGGAACGTGGAGTTGGTCGGCGAGGTGCAGCGCCGCATGGCGTTGGAGCGCGTACGCTTGGAGTTGTTCGCCGCCGAGCGCGGAGAAGCCGGCCTGCAGGAACACGCTGATGCCGGCGTCCCGGAAGAGACGCTTCTGGTCTTCCTGGCTTCCCAGGTTCAGGCCGTAGAAGGGGCGCTCCAGGGCTTTGGTGTGTGCATCACCGAGGCCAGGCGATGCGCCGATGGTGAACACGAATGCGATGATCGTCATCACCAGAAGCACGAGAAAGATGACGCGGAAGTGCTGCTGGAACGTTTTCTGAATCCAGGAAATCATGGAGTTAAACTTTGAGCCTAGGTTGGCCCCGTTGCCTGTCAACCGCGCTTACCTCGTATTGCAGGCGGCTTGAAGCCTCTGCTTTCAAGGCTCCGCCTGCTCCATCTGGGCTGAAGCGAGCGGGGCGGAGCGGAAAGGCATCTGCTCGAAAAGGGCCGAGAGCGGGGTGGAGAAGAACGGATCGTCGAGCGAGCGGGCGAGTCGGGTGTCGTAAGCCTCCAGGACGGGATCGAGGTTCGCGAGGCTGACCGCGGACGACGAGTCTCCCAGGGTGTCATCGTTGCGCTTGAAGTCACGCAGCGTCACCCGGCTGAGCGGACGGGCGGGCTGGTAACGCACGTTTGCCACATCCGTCGGGCCCACACCCGGGACGGGTGTGATGAGCCCCATCAGCACCAAACGGTTGACGCATTCGTTCACGATCTGCGAGGGCACCTTGAGCGCCTCGCTGAGTTGGCTCGTGTTGCACGGGGGCAGGCAGCCCTCGAAGCGGCGGCCGATGACGAGGAGCACCACCAGCGTCAGACGCTCACGGAGCGATTCGGAGAGGCTGTTCCAGGCCGCCTGGCTGTTGCGGAAGTGAACGTTCTGGACGGCGTAACTGACGGTTCCTCCCAGCAGGACGAAGAACCAGAACACGTAGAGACCCAGCATGAGCACGAGCCCGATGCCGAGAGACCCGTAAAGGCTGCGGGTGAGGAGAACCCGTTTGAAGTAAAGGAACGCGAGAAAGTTGTTCAGCAGGATCAGCAGCCCGACGACCACGGCGCCGATGAAGGCGGCGCGCCAGAGCACGCGGGTGTTCGGGATCGTGCGATAGAAGATCGTCAGGGTGAAGATCATCAAAACGGTCGATCCCAGCGGCAGGAGAAAGATCAGCGTTTGGCGGAGTTGCTGCCCAAAGGGCAGCTTCTCGGCGAATGTGGTCAGCAGGGCCGTGGCGGAGAGCCCGGTGGCGGCGGCGAAGAAGAACAGGGCGCCGAGTGTCAGGATGGTCCAATAGAACACAATCCGCATGATCCAGGAGCGTCCACGACGCACGCCCCAGATTTCGTTGAAGGTCGTTTCGACGGAGGTGAACAACTGAAGCACGATCACGATCAGGGTGAGCGCCCCGAAGATGCCGACCGCGCCGCTGCGCGAGCTCGTGATCATCTCGTCGAAGATCCGCACCAACTCGGGATTGACCTGGACGTCCTCGCCTGCGGCGGCGGTGCGTTTGGCCTCCTCGGCGCCGAGCTTCTCGTACTGCGCGAGCGGAGGCGCGACGTAGCGGATCAGATCATGGACGGTGTGCGCGGCGAGGGACGGGCCCCGTTCATCCAGCGTGAAGCCGGCGATGAGGACAGTGAGTGAGATCAGGGGGCCGAGTCCGACGAGCGAGCTGAAGCTCAGCGCGGCGGCGCGGCTCGCGGCACTGCTCTCGAGCAGGGCGCCGACGGTGATCGAGATGACGCGGAGAACCGCGTACCAGCGTCCCTTCAGGGACTGGTCACGCAGATGCTGGGGAAGCCAGATTTCCGTCTCGAACAGGTGAACGAGTCGCTCGCGGGTGGCCTTGAACCGATCCATGGTTCGCCGGCCCCGGGCTCACCCGAGCATATAGTGCGCGAAAGCGGCCACCCCGGAAAACCCGAGGACAAGGGCGCCGACGAGACGGATCGCCGACACGAAGATCGTCGAGAAATAGAGGCCGACGGAGGCGAGCGCGACCCAAGCGATCGGCGTGGGCTGGGAGTACGACCAAAAGATGACGCCGAAGAAGCCGAGGCCGAGGAGAGCGCGGAGGCGCACGAGCGGGTAGACCGAGACCATCTGCAGGCAGAGAAAGAGGGCGAGCAGGAGATCGCATGCTCCGAGCACCGCGAACGGGTGCGAGAAGAGTCGTGCGAAGTCGCCCGTGCCGACGTGCAAGATGGCCGGAGGCGAGAGGAGCAGCGACGCTGCACTTCCCAGCAGCATCAGCACCACGCTCCACAATCCGATGCGCGCCACGCGAAGTTGGTTCCGCAAGGTGGTCTTCGCACCCGCGCCCTCCGTCCGATTGTCTGCCGCAGCGAGCATGTCGTCGACGGTGATGGGGGCGGCGGCGCGGTCACCGGCCGAGGTGGTTCGCCGTGCATCGCGAGCACGGATACGCAGGCGTTTCTTCTCCGGAAACAGCGCCGCCTTCACTTCCGGATCCGCGTCGATCGGCACCCACTGCTCGGAAAGGGTGTCGTAGTAGAGAGTCTCCGGGGTAACTTGGCCCGCCTCGGCGAGAGAGCTCAGCTGCTCCAGCGTGAATGGCCCGCGGGCATCGGTCTCGTCTGAAGCTCGGATGTAGAATTCCTGCGTCGCCATGTTTCTTGTACTCTTGTGGATACCAAAACCCCGAGCAAGGCGGATTTTTGTCGAACTTGCGTGGCACGCTCGCCTACATCCGGGTGAGCGTGCGCAGGCCGAGGAGATGCAGTCCGGACTCCAGAACGAGCAGCGTCCGGGCGCATAGTAGGAGACGACGGGCGCGCACGGCCGGCTCGTCGACGAGCACCTTGTCGGCGGCGTAGAAGGCGCTGTACGCTCCGGCCAGTTCGTAGAGGTAGGTGCAGAGAAAGTGCGGGCGGAGCTGGGAGGTGGTGAGGTCGAGCGTGCTGGCAAGCGCCACGAGTTTGCGGGCGAGCGCGAGCTCCGTTTCGGATTCCGGTGGCGTGGCGGCCGCCACGGCGGCGGCGTCGCCTGGGTCCATGCCATGGCGGCGGAAGATCGAGCGGATGCGCGCGACGGCGTAGAGGAGGTAGGGCGCGGTGTTGCCCTCCAGCGAAAGAATTTTGTCCCAGGCGAATACGTAGTCGCTGCTGCGATTCTGGGACAGGTCGGCGTACCGGACCGCGCCAATCCCCACCGCCGCGACAATGTCGCGGCGTTCGGTTTCCGGTAGTTCCGGCGACTTCTCGGAGACGAGGGCGAAGGCCCGTTCTTCCGCCTCCGCGAGCAGCGCCTTCAGACGGATCGGGTCGCCGGAGCGAGTCTTGATCGCCTTGCCATCCTCCCCGAGGATCGAGCCGAAGGACACGTGCTCGAAGCGCGGCAGGCGGCGTCCCGTGGCCCGAAACCACTTTTGCGTCGTCAGCCAGAGTTGCTCGAAATGGTCGGTCTGCCGCGCGTCGGTCAGGATCACGATGGCGTCGGCGCCGAAGTGCTCGACCCGGTAGGCCATCGTCGCAAGGTCCGTCGAGGCGTAGTTGGCGGCCCCGTCCGACTTGCGGATGATGAAGGGCTGGGTGTTGAAGCGCGGGTGCTCCGGGTGGAAAACCACCAGCGCTCCTTCGGATTCCGTGGCCAGGCCAAGGTTCGTGAGCTCCGCGTAGACGGGGGTAAGCTTGTCGTTGTAGAAGCTCTCCCCGAGTTGGTGGTCGAAGTGGATGTCGAGTTTACGATAGATCTCCTCAAACGCGCCCGAGCTGATCGCGTTGATCCGGTTCCAGAGCGCGAGGTTCTCGACGTCGCCAGCCTGAAGCTTCACCAACTCCGCCCGCGCGGCGTCGAGGATCTCGGGTTTCTCCTTCGTCGCCGCATCCGCAGCCTTGTACAAACGCTCAAGTTCCTCGAGCGGATCCCGCGCAAGCGCGGCGTCGTCCCGAAGATTTTTGTAGCCCCAGATCAGCTTGCCGAACTGGGTGCCCCAGTCGCCGATGTGGTTGTCGCGAATCACGGTCGCACCGCAGAACGCCAGCAGGCGGCAGATCGCCTCCCCAATGACCATGCCGCGCACGTGCCCGACGTGCAGTTGCTTCGCGGTGTTGGGGGAGCTGAAGTCGACGACGTAACGCTGCCCGCGATGCAGGCCGGCGGCTCCTTCCTCCAACTGCCGGGCGGTCCCATGCTGCTGCAACCACGCGAGCAAGGCCCGAGGGTGAAGGCGAAAATTGATGAAGCCGGGCCCGGCGATGGTCGGTTCGCAAATCAGCCGCACTTCCTCTGGGAGCGCGGCTACGAGTTGCTCGGCAAGGGAGCGCGGATTGGCTTTGCGGGCCTTGGCATAGGCAAGAATGCCATTCGCTTGAAAGTCGCCGTGTCGCGGATCGGCCGTGCGAATCTCGGCGGAAAATTCGGACTCAGCGAACCCGACCTTGCGGGCGGCCGCTGCGACCGCAGCGGAGAGATCGACCGCAGGCTGGAAG